>JBGTNK010000053.1:0-13612 GCA_041743125.1 Chitinophagaceae bacterium | reverse complement strand
AGCATTATCAAAGCTCATTTCATGATAGCAGGTTATATAGTGGTTAAAAGAAATTAAAAAGAAAGCCCGTAGCATTTCCACGGGCTTTTTGATATCATAGGTTTAATTCTTGATTAATTGAATAGCTTGTCCCTGTTTTCCATTCTTCATAATTGAAATGAAATAGGTACCTGCTGCTAATTTTTGTGTATTCCAATCTACCGTATATACACCTGCATCCTGTTTTTTATTCACCAATTCTTTGATCTGCCTGCCTTGCTGATCCATTACCACAATTCTTATCTGTGATGCAGATTCAAGCCTGTATTTTACCGTATTGGTATTGGCTGCAGGGTTTGGAAAAGTAGAGGCAAATACAGAAGGAGCTGACACACCTAAACTGCTTGTAACCGGCATACGCATAGACGTAGGAGGGTTAGTTCCTTTTGGTGATGTTGTTGCATCGCAATCGCAATTATCAGTTCCGGCAAATGGTTGCTGAACAAAGGGAAACTTGGTTTTGAATGGAACATCATTTGCATTTACTCCCGTTCTGTATGTCAACACATCAAGCAGGTCCTGCGAAAGTGGATTCATACCATCAAAATCATCATACCACAATCCAACAGCGGCCAGAACGATTCCACTTACAGCCTGCAATTCAATAAGAGTAACATCATCTTCCAGTCTTCTTCCATTAGGAAATCCATCCATGTTTGGAATAAATTCGAGTTTTGCATTTCCATTATAAGCAGGATCTGTAAGACCAAGAACGGCTGCCTGTACTAAACCAAGGGAACTGAATTTTGGATCATCACGCGGTGTTACTGGTACAGCCAGGTTTAGCCTCAGCATATCTCCGCCATTCTCTAAAATGTTATTAATAAATGGTTTTCCGGGAGCTAAAGGATTGCCACCTTTGCCTGTAGCTAACTGATAAGGAATCAGGTTAGGTACACCTGTGTGGAAAATGGGCCAGAGGTCAATCGAACGCGGAGAGTTCTTTTTAAGCAACAAATCTCCAAAATTATAATCTGCCAGTGCAGTACCATCCAGGGCATCGCTACCTTTTAATGGAAACAGACCTTGCTGATCATTTCCAAATCCAAAAGCGCCCAGGGAATTTCTTTGTATACGTAGTGGTTTCAGAGCGGGAACTGCTGAACCAAAGAAAGTATCATCCATATAAAGCGCCAACTCGGGTTGATAGAAGTATTGACCGAATGTCTGAATGTTAGCAAGATCTTCATAAGGGGTCATTGAATTCCATAGATCTTTTTTACCAATGGGAATAACAGCTTCATTTGTGAGAGGCATTCCTAACCGGGAAACCTGTACCCACGGTCCCTGGTGTGATTCTGTGCCATTCTTATTTAAAACTCTGATCTTCTTACGACTTGCAGAAGCCCAAACGCCTATTACATAATTGTGATCGAGTATGTTCTTTGCATCGCTAGGCTTATCCTGGTGTCTTTGAATAACAGGAATATCAATTTCCAACGCAATGGTAGAAACATTAAGACATTTAAGTCCATCACGGGATTTAGAACCCGTAGTGCGGGGAGCATCACCCAGGTCAAAAATTCCACCCAGGTCTACAAAGAAAGGATCATCGGAAGTACCGCAAAAAGCTCTTTCACCAGTAGTGGCTGTTTTGATAGCACCATCAATAAGTGAATTGTAATTAGGAGCGTTTAAACCAACTGGCGAACTGATAGAGCGTGGGCCGATATTTGGTGGTGGAACCACTCCATTTCTTATAATCGTTTCCCAGCTTTTATCTGAATACCTGAATCTTTCGAGCTTATAGGTAGTTTTCAGATTTTGTTTTCCCAACCGGATATTAAAAAAGGTGGTTGGATCTTCATTTTCTTTAAAAAAAGTAAACCTGTAAATAAAATCGTCACCGGGTGTTTCTACCGTGTTGTCGATGTGGATTTCATAGCGGATATTCTCTCCAAAAGAATAATAATTCGGACCACCCTGGGGCAACTGACCAGGGATGTAATTGGCGATGATCACCAGTTTTTCGGGATTTTCCGGGCTTCGGAAAGCGTACAGATCGGTGTTGTCTGCGAGTGGGTCATTTGAAATCAGCGGAGCTTCCCGGTGACTTGATGAAGTGAGGATAATGGAAAAAACAGTCAGCACGGAAATAGCTGCTGCCAGTTTTAATCCGCCCCGGTAAGTAATTTTTTTTGGCATAAAAACTTTTTTAAAAAGGTAAAAAAATGGATGATAATAAACCTTTTGGTCCTTAGTTGGTGAAATAAACAGGTAAGTTTTAATAGGAAGGAATGGCCGTAGGTACACATTTTGGCCTGGTACCTTTATAAGTTACGAGATTATATTTAACACAGATTTAGAAATCTTATAAATATTTAATAGTTTAATCCGATTCATATCAAATATTTCTCACATTTATCATTGACCTAAGCTTTTATAAGATTGGCCGGTTGTTATACCATAATTTTTTATCCCGCCTAGCTTACTTATTTTTATTAAAAACAGGTTATGCCAGATATAAAATGCCCGAACTGTAATTATGAATTTCCACTGGAAGAAGCCTTAAATGACGAATTAAAGGAGGCCATTGAAAAAGAAAAGCAGGATCTCCGGCAAAAATTAAATGATCATCTCCGAAAAAAAGATGAAGAAATGGCCCGCAAAGAGGCAGAATGGAAAACCCTGCAGGAAAAAAGAGAAAAAGATCTGAGATCACAAGTAGAGGTCAATCTCAGGAAAAATATCTCAGCCGATTTTGAGCAACAGGTTAAAATGCTTGAACAAAATAACAAGGAAAATGAAGAAAAATTAAGACTGTCCAGGCAGAAAGAAGCAGAGTTTCTGAGGAAAGAACAGGATTTGAAAAATAAAGAAGCGGAAATAGAATTGACCATACAAAAACAATTGCAAATAGCGAGGGAAAAATTATCCGAAGATATACGCAGAATAGAAGAACAGAAAATAGCTGCCAAAGAAACCGAGTTTCAACTCCGGCTGAAGGAACTGGAAAAACAACTGGATGATCAGAAAAAACTCGCGGAAGAAATGAGGCGTAAGGCTGACCAGGGTTCTATGCAATTGCAGGGTGAAGTGCAGGAACTGGCACTGGAGGAAATGCTGAAAACCTCTTTTCCCTTTGACCTTATCAGCGAAGTTGGCAAAGGAGTCAGGGGGGCTGATTGCATTCAAACAGTTCGCAACCAGTTTGGGCAAGAATGTGGAAAGATCATCTTTGAAAGCAAGAGGACAGAAAATTTCGGTACTGACTGGATTGAAAAATTAAAAGCCGACATGCGGATTCTTGGTGCTGATGTGGCCATTATAGTTACCCGGGCAATGCCTAAAGGAATGGAGCGATTTGGAGAAAAGGAGGGTGTCTGGATCTGCAATTTCACTGAATTACAAAGTGTGGTTTATATGCTCAGAGAGGGTATTGTAAAGATTTTCAATGCTACAAAAAACCAGGAAAATAAGGGTGATAAAATGCATTTGCTGTATGATTACCTGACCAGTAATGAATTTGCAGGACAATGGAAAGCCATTCGTGAAGGTTTTATGAGTATGAAACTTTCAATACAAAAGGAAAGAGATGCTATGGAAAGATTATGGAAGGCCCGGGAAAAGCAACTTGAAAAAGTGTTATTGAATGCGGCCCATGTCCGGGGGTCAATAGAGGGGATAGCAGGACTGGATTCCGTAGATCTGAATTTATTGGAATCGGGAAATGAAGATGATATAGCGCATTGAATTTTTAGTTCACTATCCAGGCGAGAATTAATTGATCAAAAGAGCGGTACCGAATGGATAAATCCGAATGATTTTTTGAAAAAAAGCAATTGATGGCTTCCCCTTCATGGTTTTGGCTGAGCAATTGGATATGTTCGCTGAAGTCCACATTACCGTTACCATACCACTTAAAAACAGATTCTTTGCAACTCCACAAAAGTGTAAGCATTTCTTTATCGGCCATTTCATTTTCTACAGAAAAAATTCTTTTTTCAACCGGGCTCAGAAATTTATCCTTTATTCTTAAAATTTTTTCAACAGGTATTTCAATATCTACCCCTACCCGCTTGTTTTTACTAACGATGGCTGCGGCGTAGTCCCCGCAATGTGAAATAGAAAAATGAAATTCTTCATTAGGTAAAAATGGTTTGCGGGTATCCGCAATTTTGATCAACCGGAAAGGAAAATCGGGAAACAGGTAAGGCAAAAGAAATCGTCCTGCCAGGTGCTGAAGTCGCTTATGAGGATGGGTTACATCCCGGTGTTGAGGTACATGGCTTTCAAAAAAATCTAATGTTTCTTCAATTTTCCATATTCCCAACCGGGTGTTTTCGTTGATTTGATGTTGAAAAAAAATAGGCATATAAACTCAAGTACGAACAACGAAGTACGATATTTGGCGGCTATCAAAAAAAGTAATTACAAAATACAGACTTTCATATGATTTTATCTGATACACGGATATTGCAGGAAATAGATAAGGGAACGATCATTCTAAAACCCTATAACCGGGAAAGCCTGGGCAGCAATTCATATGATGTGCATTTGGGTAAATGGCTGGCTACCTATAAAGAACATATCATTGATGCAAAAAAGCACAATGAAATAGATTATTTTGAAATTCCGGACGAAGGCTTTGTTCTGTACCCTCATATTTTTTACTTGGGAGTTACTCATGAATATACAGAGACGCATGCACATGTTCCATTCCTGGAAGGTAAATCTTCTACCGGCCGCCTGGGCATTGACATCCACGCTACTGCTGGTAAAGGGGATGTGGGATTTTGCGGTCACTGGACCTTAGAGATCTCAGTAAAGCAACCGGTGAAGGTTTATAAAGAAATGCCGATAGGTCAGCTCATTTATTTTCCCGTTGATGGAGATATTGAAGTAAAATATAATGAAAAGAAAAGTGCCAAATACAGAGGGCAGGGTAATAAACCTATTGAGAGCATGATGTGGAAAAACCAATTTTAATTTTGTTGATCTGATAAGCACCAGGATTACGATGCTTTGAAAAAAAGCAGGATATAATTGTTTATTTTTAATTTACCGGGCCTAAATGGACTCAATACCAAATTTTTTGTAATAAGCTACAAGCCATGCCACCACTTCATTGTAAGACTGTTTCCCTCCCGGTTGATTATTAGCTTTCAGGAAATGTCCATAAAACCAGGCAATGACCGGTTCTACAGGGTTTTTATAACTCGCATAAAATTTTCTCATTGTCTTTATATCATTCACTACCCGGGGATGTAATTTTTGATAAAATGATCTTGCATGAGCAGAATCTTTTTTGGATAATTCGTTGAGCGCATAGATGTAAATATCGAAATACATCGAATACCTGAAAACAGGTGAGTCATAATTTTTGCAAGCCAGGAAAGCCACAAAATTGGCCTCATTTTCTTTTCCATAACCTAACTGATGTGCAATTTCGTGAGCAGTTACAAAGGGTTCTAAAAACCGGGGGATAGTAGTATTTACCTGTGCCTCACCTGAAAATGGGTTATAATAACCCTGGAAACCTAAATAATTACCGGCATAACTGAAAAGAGAAGGTTTAACAGAAGACGGTTGGTAGGCCAGGTAGGAAAATTGTTTGGCCGCGTTTTTATAGGCTAAAGTACTTTCCCTGAATAAATTCTTTTTTTTTGAAAAAGAATCCCGCTGGGCTTCAGTTACAAAAGCGGCATATGCATTTAATCTCTTTTGAATGCCTGTTGTGAGTGTGTCAAGGTCAGCCAATGAATAGGGTTTAACCACCATTCCTAATTGAGCAGATAGACCCCGGCGGTTATAATTTAACCCCCATAATAAATTAAAAAAAACGTAAACAAAGAGGAAAAAAAATATGGCTTGTTGCAGGCCAATCACGAAGTAGCCACGGTTTAGTTTTTCTTGAAAGGCCATTTTAAAAAACCGATAGCTGCGGAAAATGATCACCAGCAGCAAAAAACCATAAAAAAGGTCTCCAATACTGAATGGAATCCAGCCAAAAAGAAATCGTTGAATCCGGGTAATAACGGGATAGATTCCATAAGTATAGTTATTCTCCACCCATTCAGGGTACCAGGAAGCCCATTTTATCAGGATAGTGGCCACTATCAGCAAAACCCAACTCCAGCTTTTCATTAGCCGGTCAAACAAACGAGAAAGAAAGCGTTGCAAATAATCTTTTTTTAAAAGTATTTATCAATCAGGCCGTTAAATTATGAAACTAGTGTTGAAAATAATTAAAAATCAGGCTTAATTTTAAAGGCAATACCCTTACCTTTGCCTCCCGAATTTTCGGGATAAAAAGTAGAGCCATGGGCTATAGTCGGGAATTTGAGATAGCTTTTGTGGGACTTAAACCCGGTATCCATGAATTTAATTATGAGATTACCGATAAGTTCTTTGAGCAATTCCTGCAGCAGGATTTTAGCAATTGCAAAGCTAATGTTAAGTTGACCCTGGATAAGAAGAATAGTTTCATGCTATTGAAATTTGAGATTGGGGGCAGTTTACTGGCCAGCTGCGATCGCTGCAATGATGAGTTGATGCTTGATTTATGGGATGAATTCAATATTGTGGTTAAGATTACTGAAGAGCCGGAAATAATGAATAACCAGGAGGATGATCCTGATGTATATTATATCAGCCGCGGAGAAAGCCATATTGATGTGGCAGACTGGATTTATGAATTTATCAATTTAAGCATCCCCATGCAGAAAGTATGTGGACTGAATGACAAAAACGGGGTTGCTTGTAATAAAGAGGCGCTGGAGGCTTTGAAAAAGCTGGAACCTGAAGAGA
Organism: Chitinophagaceae bacterium; assembly: GCA_041743125.1. Taxonomy (GTDB): domain Bacteria; phylum Bacteroidota; class Bacteroidia; order Chitinophagales; family Chitinophagaceae; genus Terrimonas_B. The sequence continues at coordinate 6,823 of JBGTNK010000053.1, read as the reverse complement.
AAGAACCGAAAGAAAACCCCATTTGGAAGGGGTTAGAAAAATTTAAAGATTTTGATAACTAGATAATATTTTTTGATTTTAATTGTGAGATATGCCAAATCCCAAACGCAGACATAGTCAGCAAAGAAGTGCTAAACGCAGAACGCATTATAAAGCGACTTCTGCTACCTTAACTACCGACAGTACCACCGGTGAAACACATGTGCGCCATCGTGCTCATGTAAGCGAAGGAAAGCTTTACTATAAGGGTAAAGTAGTTGCCGAAAAATCCCCGGTGAAGTAATAGATTCTTTTCGATTTCCTGCCCGGAAAAAAATAAATTCCAAATTGATTGGGTTAATTACCTGGTTGAATTTGGAATTTGTTTTTTAGAATCAGTATTTTACGTTTTCTTATGAATATAGGACTCGACATGATGGGTGGGGACTTTGCACCGGATGAAGCGGTGAAAGGTGTCATGCAATATGTTGATGAGTCTAATTCTTCCTCCTCTCTTTTCCTGATCGGCAATAAAAGCCAGATAGACCCTTTTCTTGTAGGAGCCAAATTTAATAAGGATCGCCTCACCATTATTCATGCTGACCAGGTTATTGGTATGCATGAACATCCAACCAAAGCACTGAAGGAAAAACAAAAGTCTTCGATTGCAATAGGCTTCCATTTGCTGGCTACCGGTAAAATAGATTCTTTTATCAGTGCAGGTAACACCGGCGCTATGCTGGTAGGTTCTCTATTCAGTATAAAAGCATTAGAAGCTGTACTGCGACCTACTATATCCACTATCATCCCTAAAGAAAATGGGTCAGCAGGGTTATTGCTTGATGTGGGATTAAATGCAGATTGCAAACCGGAGCACCTCAATCAATTTGCGATAATGGGATCCGTTTATGCTCAATTAATTTTAGGAATAGAAAATCCAAGAATAGGTCTTATCAATGTAGGTGAGGAAGAAGGTAAAGGAAATATTCTTGCACAAGCAGCCTATCCCCTTTTGAAAAATAATACGCATATTAATTTCATAGGCAATATAGAGGGAAGGGACTTGCTGGTTGATAAGGCAGATGTAATGGTTTGTGAAGGGTTTACAGGAAATATCATACTGAAAATGGCCGAGTCTTTATTTGATATCAGCCAGCGACAGAAATTTGGTCACGAATATTTCGAAAGATTCAATTTTGAAAATTACGGAGGCACTCCCGTGCTGGGCGTGTCGAAACCGGTTATTATCGGCCATGGCATATCCAAAGCCAAAGCCTTCAAAAATATGATCATGGTAGCCCAGCAAATGATTGAAAAAGACGTGCTGGGAAAGATGAAGGATGAATTGCAATAGTTGACTACGAAGATTGCCTTTAATCTATGGGGCAACTGAAGCTATGAAACAAGAAGCATTATCTGCACTAAAAAATGAACTGGCACGAACCTTTGGCCGCAAGATCGTCTCCTACCGGGATTGTGTGCAATTGGTAGAAGATATTTATAGAAAAACAGATTACACAGTAAACGTTAATACACTACGGCGTTTTTTTGGCCTGGTGAAATCCAATTATACTGCTTCCCGTTCTACTTTACTTATTTTATCAAAATATTGCGGATTTAATGCCCCCGAAGAGATAGAAAATTTTTCCGAAAAACGAGACACTGATCAGAGTATTCAAAAAGATGAAATTTTACAATATATTATTTCCCTATTTACCCAGACAAAAATTACAAACCCGGACGATGACAATTTTAATAATATAATTCAACAAACCATACTATTTCTTGAGCGCAATCCTGACCTGATCGATAAGTTTCAACGAGAAATTGCTAAAACACAAACCGGTCAGTATTATTATTATGAAAAGGCAATTAATATGGACAGGCTAACCTCTTATTATGGGAAAGGTCTTTCTTATTACCTCCATGCAAAAAATACCAGTGAAGGAAAGGCATTTTATTTTTCCATGCAGGTTTTAAAGGAATGGCTGACTAATAACCCTGAAATGATTGAAAGGAATATCAGGGAAATTTCAACTATCAATATCAGCAAATGCCAGCCTCATATTGCGGGAAGATACTTTGCCGCTAATATTTACAACGCCAATTATAAGCATCATCCCATTGATCATATTTGGACAGAAGCTGCTCAGTACCTGACCAGAATTGATAAAGGACAAAATCTTACAGATTTTGGCGAACCGGTTTATGAATCACTATTATTGACCAATCAAAAAACGGAAGCAGAAGAATGGGCCACCTATTTCCACGGCACTATACATACTATCAAATTCATTGATAAACCATCCAATAACTTTATAAAAGAACTAACCAGTAAAAAATCATCCGTCAAAAACAATCACTCGCCTGATAATATCCTTTCTAAAAAATATGATCATTTGTATTCAATCGCAGTAAATGATTCGAATTATCTTAAAAAGAAATCTACGTTGCGGATAATACAAGACCTGATCAATGAAACCGGGTTTACCCGGTTTGCGATGGATTTAAATAAAACATAAACGTCATTTCCAAAATTGCAATTAGCTTAGAAATAACAAGGCCACAGAATTTATCCGTGGCCTTGTTATATATCATATCAATTGAATAAGTCCTTTATTTATTTTTTATCAGTTTCTGAAATGTAGTACCGGCTAATTTATCGGTGATCTCAACCAGGTAAACACCCCCTGGCAATCGATCCAGGTTATTCATATTAACCAATGAAATACCTTTTGGCACTTTTTGACTGCTGCTCCGTAATACCCTTCCGTTGACATCTATTATATTAATATCAATAGTAGATTCCTTTTCGTTGGTTATGCTTATTGTAATAGCAGACTGGAAGGGATTTGGCCATATGGTTACGCCGGGTTTTCTTGATATCCTTACGGCCACTACATTGCTATAGGTAATCTTACCATCTATGTCAAACAGTTTAATACGGTAATAAATAACATCATTTTGCAGAAGACTCCTGACATTATCTTTTGTTTCATAATCTCTCCGGCTCTCACTGTTTCCTGCAGCTTGTATTTTGCTGCTCACCGCTTGAAAATTTACATTATCCACACTACGCTCTACAATAAAGTAACTTGTATTTTGTTCAGACTGTGTGCTCCATTTTACATTAGATACATTATCTTTTTCATTGAGCATGGCAGAAACATTAAGTCCCACAGCTGGTAAAGGAACCAACCACATTAATGTATAAGTAGCAGGTGTAGGATCCTTCAGCAGCGCAGCATCAACAAAAGAATACCGGAAGGCAATTGAAATGTCACCCAGTGTGGCTGCAGTCATTTTTGCCTGGAATAAATTAGAATTAAAATTTGTTATTGACTGGCCATTCGAAACCAGGGCATTGTTATAATACAACTCTGCATTATTGGGTACCGTATCAATTATTACCTGGCGCCCCGTGAGGTCACAACCAACTGTACAATCTTCAGGATCGGTTCCGCTGAGAACCGGGGGATTCAATCCCTGGCCATTAAGAGTAATATACTGACCGACTTTGGGCTGGTTAATGGACCGGATATGATTATCAGAGTTGGGCAACCGCTCAATGCCAATATCTACATTGGTTACGTTTGTTAACGCTGTTCTGACTTCAATTGCTGCATTTGGAACGCCTGTTTCTACCCCGGTGCCAGCCGCATTGCCAGTTCCATACCTTTCCCCCACAGGTACCCAGGTGGAAGGCCCGTTTAAGGAGGAAGGAGGGTTACTTCCCAATGCTACATTTACTGTTGAAAGAATAAGCGTATAACTGGTGTTTATTTCAGCCAGCGGGAAAGAATAAACTGCTGTTGCGCTGTTAACTGTAGCTTTAAGTGCCACTTTTCCTGATACATCTACAAGATAGGCATAAACCACAATTCCGTCGGGAGCCCCCGTTGCGGTACCGTTTACAATACCATCAGTTAAACCATTCGCATCATTTCGCAATCTTCCACTCACTGTTACATTCGGTTTGCTAAAACCAAAATCAAACTGTGAAGTACAGGTGCCACCACTTGTAATCGTTGTTGCCCGCTGCCCGGCTGTGGTTAAGTTGTAATCTGCAGGCTTTGAAACCAGGTCAACGCTGGTAACATAACACTGTGGATATTTAAGGAAAATGATGGATACATTGTCTATGTAAACAGTATCCGCATCATCCACGCTTGAGTTGGTTAAAAACCTGATGGCCGAGTTGGTGTTTGCATAAGCTGTAATATCCTGGTTATAGATCGTAACATAATTTGCATCGGTGGTTCCGTTGCCTGCAATTGTGTAAATGGTTGTAAAGCTCGTTCCATTTGAAGAGGCTTGCACAAATATATCTTCTCCTGAAGTCAACGTTGCACTCTTTCGCCGGTAGGAGAAAGTTAAGAATGCCTTGGTAGCTCCATTCAGGTTGACGGAGCGCCTTGCAGATACATCATTATCCTTAATACGCAGGGCAAACCCAAACGTACCGTCTTGCGTAATCTCTACATCTGCATTGGAAACCGCCTGGCAAAATCCCACTGATCCATCACCCGTATCAGTCCAGTTGGAAGACCATGGTGTATCACCGTCCGTTCCATTGGCACAACTCCGTCCACCACTTCCATTATCAAAATTGTCTGATACCGTTTTTTCAGGATACTTGGTGAACTGGTAAAATCCGGAACTGTCAACCGTAACTGAATCTGTCAGCTCATTTGCGCTTATAGTTCCGCTACAATTACCATCGTTATATAAATAAACTTTTACGCCAGCTAATCCGGCTCCCCCGTCATTGTTCACGGCATCATTATTTCTGTCAATATATACCTGGCCTGAAATGATGTTTTGGTTACCATTGGTGGGGCAAGTACTTATTCTGATTACAACCAGGCCTATATCACACACTATTGGAGAAGGATTAGAACAAACCCGGTACTCAAAGGTGTCCAAACCCGAATAGCCTATATCTGGTCTGTATAGGATCGTTCCGTTATCATTAATACTTGTGGTACCGTGACGCGGTTGCAATAAACCAAGTGTAGCCACGGTAGTAGGATCTATAGTACACAGGAATCCAAAATCATTATCCAAAACTGTAATCGTAACTGGCTGGCTAACCAATGTAGTGGCATAGTCATCAGCAGCAATAACAATCCGCTGCTTACAAAAGGGCTGAATAGTTGCTCCTACATCCCAACTTGGCGAACCTGGTACAGCAGTAGCCGGATCTTCACCATAAACTGCAGCGATTTTAGCCCCATCGCAGGTATAAATTGCCGTACCGCTTTGATCGTTATCGCTAAGGTCCTTTATCTTGGTATAGTTTAGAGCGTTTAACGGAATGGCCACATTGTATTTTAATCCGCAAGGACTCGTGTTTGGTCCATTGGAAACATCTCCATTGTATTTTACATAAACCGTGGTATTCTGACTTGGAGTTACCCAAATTGGGTTGTCATTTCTTGATCCATCAAATGAACCCGGTGCCCAGGCAATTGTAGCAAAGTCGGTTAGTCTTGCCTCCGCAATCAGGTTAAAGGCCCAGTCATATTCCATACCTCCGTTACCACCACCACCGGGTGTATAGGAATCCACAATTTCAATGGCAGTAAAAGATTCTCCGGTAAGATTTACAAATTTATATGTTGCCGTTGCAGAATAAGCCAGCGGAAAACGCACGGTAGTTTTTGCAGGAATATTTATTACACCACTGGCAGGCGCACCTGAATACCAATTAATACTGATCGGCCGGCTTAAACTATTATAAAGCATTACCACAGATGTATCTTTTGGATTATTACCCGCCACATCCGAAGTGGGTACAGGAGTATAATAGACATTTGAATACCAGGTGGCTGGGAAAATTGGTGCATTCCGGATCGAAAAATTATCCACACCTCCTGAATTTAATTCTACACCTACCGGCTTATCGCTGGCGACAGTTGCTCCGGCAAATACACCTCCATTTACAAAATAAGAACCACCCTCATTAAGAACTACTGTTGTTTCAAAAGATCCGTTGTTGTCTTTATCAATACTTACGGTTGTGTTATTTTCCGAAGCCCGTATAAATAATGCGGTGTACATGAAATCACGGCTGTTGAAATTTTCACCCAAAGGAATAGTGAAGGACTGACCGAAATCATAAACAGAGGTAATATTGGTTTTAATGGCCTGTACCGGCATACGGGATGGTTCTCCTGAAACCTGGGTCATAGCTATCTGCCCACTGGAAACAATTTTATCTTTTCCGTCATAATAAATTGTCGCCGGATTTCTTGGATTGGCATTCATCGTATTATCCATTACTATACTAGCGCCAGCCGGAATAATATCATTGCCAAATCCCGGGACTATACCATTAAAGGGATTGCCATCACCCCACACTTTAGTTGTGGGTTGTGTTGGATTCAATGGATTCGCTTCATACCCATCCTCCCATTCATCCCATACAATCGTCATTCCCGGATAGGGAACTTTGATACTTATGATCGTTCTGATGTTATTACTTGGCATACCACTATTACTGGAAGCAAGTAACGCAGTGTAGGATTGATTTTCCGGATAAGGAATATAATAGGTATGCGTTTTTGCTGCATCTGCACATATATCAACAATCAGAGGATCTATATTAAAAAACACTTGAGCAGTAGCGCAAAGAGGAGTTGGAGAAGTCAAATCACAAATCTGGTAAGTCAACGTGTCCCTTCCCTGGAAGGTGCCATTGGGCAGGTACACAATTGTATTATTAGATATATAGGCGGATCCGTTTGATGGATCAATTGCAATTGCTAATGAAGACGGGTTGATGTTATTATTTGGATCATTATCATTTGCTAATACATCCACTACTATAGGATTTCCTCCT
>JBGTNK010000052.1:0-16223 GCA_041743125.1 Chitinophagaceae bacterium | reverse complement strand
TGCGAATTCCATTTGGCTAAAAAACAATGAAAAATAAACAAATGAAATTATAGAAGTTCACCAATCAGTTGCAGCCATGAGTTTTTTTGTACATCCAGAGCGCAGCGAAGGATTGCGTTAAGGCAAAAAAGTAAAAAGTTGTTATAAATTACCAATTACTCTACTTAAGATTTTTTAATAAAGAAAAAAACATAAATGAAAATATTACTCCCCGCCATTATCCTCTTATCCCTCAGCCTGGTTTCTTTTACAAAAAAGAAAGACACCCGTTATTACGAACTACGGATCTACTATTGCCATCCCGGCAAACTGGATAATTTAATTACCCGCTTCACCGACCACACTACCCGCATCTTTGGAAAACACGGTATGGAAAATATCGGCTACTGGCTCCCTACCGATAACAAAGAGAATGCCCTGTATTATGTACTGTCCTACCCGGATAAAGCAGCCAGGGAAGCATCCTGGAAAGCGTTTGGCGCTGACCCGGAGTGGAAGGAAGTAGCCGGCAAATCAGAAGCGAACGGGAAAATTGTAGCGAAAGTAAAATCCGTATTTATGAATGCGGCCGCTATTTCACCTGCTATCAGGCCATCAGCAACAGGCACCGACCGGAGTTTCGAACTCCGCACCTATCATTGTTTGCCCGGGCAGCTGGATAATTTATTGACCCGGTTTAAAAAGCACACCCGTAAACTTTTTGAAAAGCATGGCATGCAGAATATCGCTTACTGGACCAGCGTAGAAGAAGCAGGTAAACAACCTGCCCTGGTTTATATGCTGGCCTATCCAAATGAAGAAGCCGGGAAGAAAGCATGGACCGAATTCAGGAATGATCCCAAATGGATAAAAGCAAAAGCAGCATCAGAAAAGAACGGGAAAATTGTGGATTCGGTGCAGTCGGTTTTTTTGAAGCCGCTGGCGTTTTCGAAGATTAAGTAATAATAGCTCAGAAACACTGAATAGAATTATGTCGATTAGGGTAGGAATAATGACATGCTCCGATCGAAAGAAAAATTATTCCCCGATTTTGAATTGGAAAATTATTCCTACCTTATTTAATTAAATTTAAACGACGTAAAGAGAAATATTAATACAATACTGATTTGCAAGAAAAATTATGATTGAAGTAAACGCTGTTCATAATCAGATAAAGGTACTTTACAAACCAGAATTTGGCTTGAAACCTAGAAAAAGATGTTTACGAATGCTATCGAAGAGTTACTAACAACACTTGAAAAAAATATTCGGGTAATACACGCCGATGATCATAAACTCGTCAGGGATGCTGTTGCAAGAATAATAAGGGAAGAAGCCAATCATATAAAGATAGTGGCGGGAGTAGCTTCTTATGAGGAGCTATTTTCTGCTTTGAAAACAATTCCCGTTGACCTGTTAATACTTGATGGTTTAATCATTGGCGGATATCCTGGGAAATACCTTCCAGTAATAAGAGAGAAATATCCTAATCTTAAAATTCTTCTCCTCTGGCTTGATGCCGGCGAAACGAGTCTTACCAAATGGATCAACTTAATAGATGGACAACTAAATTTAAATGTTAACAAGGAGGAACTTATTCTGGCAATAGAGAAGATAATGAACGGAGAAACATATTTTACAATGCCAGTGTTTAATAAGCATAAAAGATGAATTTTCTGAAAATTTTCTAAAAGCTCAGGAATACAATAGACACTGACGGTATGTTTTATAGTAAATCAGCCAAAGAATATAGAACTTCTTACAAGGGGGTTACCCACTTCTTTAAAGTTGGATCGGCGCCTCAAATTAACTCTTAGATTCTTTTAAGTCTTCTGATGTGTTAATTGATTCAACAAGTATTCTTTATGAAAAAAGATTGTGTTAAGAACTTCGGTGATTTTTTGCAATAGTTTATAACGAGTTTATTTGCGCAAATCTTGCAAATTGATTTTTTCATTTTCCTGGTTATTATAAACAACTTTCCAGCTCCATTCCTTTTTACTGCTGTTAAATGTCTTAATTGCATTTGCTTTCAAATGAAGCCCATCTGTTAGTTTCCATTTCACAACTAACGATGGATTAATAAAAACATCGCTCAAAAAGCCGAATGATTTACCAGTTGGAATTTTCACATTTCCTTCTATTTCTTTAAAGAATTGCTTTTTAAAGGCTTCGTCGTTTACTTTGACAGCAGTGTACAATTGATACATCCCTTCATTTGCCCCTCCCTGGAATCGCACTTTTAGGGTATCCCCCACTCTCACATCCTTAAAAAAACGATCATATTTGAAGAACCCAAACTTTGATTCCGAAGCAATGAAATTGAGCATTTTCTTATCAGCATTTACAAATTCAGCGATGACCATTTCTTCCGGTATATCACTAAATAAAAGAGATTCGGCAGTTGAAGTAAACTGTTTATAAAAACCAAAGTTTGATTTCTGGAATACAGCAGTTTTATACCAATCCTGCGACTGCCAATTAACTACTTCATTTGGTATTTTAAAACCATGAGAATTTCTGGCTTCAATCAATAGTTCTATCTCGGTTTTAGCCTCATTATACAGCTTCTTTGAAATTAATATCCCTGCCATTTTTTGTCTTAGGCTAACAAGCATTTCTTCCGGGCTTTTGCAGGATAATGCTTTGCAGTAACAAGCAAATACTTTATCGTCATCATCTGAAAAAGCTTCGGCCAGAATTTCCCATACCCAAAAATCATTACGTTTCTTTTTTGCAAAAGGCAATAAAGCCGATAACATTTGATCTTTATCTCCTAATGCCAATAACAGCTTTGCATTAAAATATGCCGGATATTGAAATTGAGGATAAGTATCAACTATTTCGGAAAGAATTGGGAGGAATGCCATTGCTTTTTCTTTATCAAAAACTACTTCCCCAAATTGAGTTTGTTTTGGCAGCAAATGTTTAGCATAAGCAATATAAGCCTGCTCTGCAACTGCCATCACCTCCTTTCCATTCGGCATTTTTTCTTTCTGAAAATCCCCGGGCATAAAATTTTCGAAATCCCACCAGTCCGCAAAATGTATATACCGATCGGTTTCTTTAAGTGCTTTGTGCAAAGCCTTAAATAAGAAACTGTACCCTTCAGCGGGCTTCGAAAAATGAAAAGATTCTATAGCCTCAAACAGGCGAATGCCCTTATGTGCATCAACCGGAGTTGTCTTCAATAAACTAAAGGCCATTTTACCTATCTGCCAACAAAGCTGTTCAAAGAGCATTTTTTCCTCAGCTGGTAATTGCAGATTCTTTATCTCATTAAGCCAGAAAATAAATTGATCGAATTGTTCCGGCGAACTATTCTGTTTCAAATAGTCATAATACACCCAGCTAATGTTGCGTTTGGCCCAAATATTATCCGGATCGGCCTGTAATTCAGCTTTTGCCAGGTTCAGGGCTTCCTCCAACTTACCCGCCTGACGGAGTTCTTTTATTTCTTTAGCTGGCATAGGATAAGAGTTTTTCCGTTAGCAAAATTAGTTTCGTGTCTTGGTCACATTCAAAGGTTTTGGACATCGCAGTCGTCAACTGGTCTTTGTCGTTAAAATAGAACTGAATGTATGAACATATTGAATCGGACTGGAAATAATAAAAGACGCAGTTTTGGCCGTCGACAATGTTTGTAATCGATATGCCTAATTCACTACAACTTTCGAGTACCCAGGAATGAAGTACATGCAAGAAATCTTTTTGAGGAGTATAAGCAATTGAATATTGATGCACATGAATTGAATTAAATATCTCCTCGATCTCCTTTTTTGCGTCGTCGTTTACCGCATTTATTACCTTAAATTTTTCTGTAAAATGGCCAGAGCCTTTGTGGTTTGCCTGAAGTATGATTGTTTCACCCCGGTCGTTTGATACAGTATATCTTTCAAGATACTCGCCAAATGATTCAACCCTAATTGTAGTATATGCGGTAGGTTCGAGCTTCTCTTTTATTTCCCAATATTTCATGCTTTTGCATGGGTGAGCATTCACATTATGAAAAGGTGAAGAAGTGAGATTCAAAAACGAAAGAGCTTCGTTGGACAGTTTCCCAATTTTGCCAATCTCCGAAAATCTAAACTTAGCCAGCTTGTTGAAATACGGAGCGTTAATAACATTCACTTTGCTTTTGGCACGGGTTGTAGCTGTATAGCACCATCGAATGGGGTGATCTTTCAAACTAACCTGGCCAGCATAGTCAACATAAACCTCGTCCCACTCTCCTCCCTGCGCCTTGTGGCAAGTTATAGCGTAACCATATTTGACTCTGAGCGCATTAAAAAACGGATCGCTTTTTAATTTCAACTTAAACTCTTCTGACCCTGCTTTGTATGTGGTCAAACCGGATTCTTTACGTTTCTTCTGTGCCTCATTAAACCGCATCAGGAAATTGATGTAGAGTGCTTTCATTTCACAGATGGTCAAATCTCTTTCAAAGGAGTTCAACAGAGAATCTACAATATAGCATTCGATTTCATCAGCATATGTGGGGATGCGAAACCTGATTTTTTTAAAGTCGAGCCTAACAGTGATGCGCATTTTTTTTCCGCCTATATCACAATAAACCGGTGCAGACTGGCTGACTATTTCATTTTCAACCGACACCACTTTTGCTATATCGCCATTAAACAATTCCACCCCATAAGTATGATAGTTATTGTTGTTGATTAACAACAAATCACCAGGAATGAGTTGAGGTTGGCCGGGAAATAACTTTTTTCGAATGGCGAGGTTATAATGGTAACACTGCGTATTTGAATGTGCTATTATCACACCATTGCCAATTGCTGGCATAGGGAATGTGTTTGAAAATGATTCAATAAAATCTTCTGGCTGCTTACGTACAAAAGTTTGGTTATCGAACTTAAATGCAAATTCCACTCTCTTTTTCTGATTCAATAATTCGCGAAGCAATTGTGCATTTTCAAGAATTAAATTTTGCTTTTGACGGTGCACCTCTGTTAGCTCAACCTCGTCAACCATAAGGCCAAGTGCAGTGAAGTATTCACTTTCAAGCGCCAGTGACTTGGAATCATTAGCTGGCGGCAACTGGGCTGGATCTCCAACAAAAATAATTTTGTTCTTACTGGTTGTAAGACTGGCGAAAGTCAGCAAGTCGTTTAACAACACATTGGTACCAAAAGTAAATAGCTCATTTTTTGATTCAACACTTGATAACATAGATGCCTCGTCGACTATAATGATATTCGCTTCTTCGGAAAGATGAATTATTGGGAAATAATAGTGGAAAGAATGTTCTGCCTCATCCTCTGAATCTCTATTCACGGATTCCAATAGTTTGAAATTGTATATGCCCCGATGGACTGTTATACCATGCCCTGTTTTATCTCTCAGAATTTTTGCAGCTCTGCCAGTGGGTGCGAAAACGAAGAATGACTTTTTATTGAACTGAAGGTATTGGATCAGCCCTTTCAATATTGTTGTTTTACCACTACCAGCATAGCCCTTCAACATGAACACCTGCAAGGAGCTGTTTAAAAATGCCTGGAGTTTAGTAAGTGCAGTTTCCTGATCCTGGCTTAGGTTTAAATTCTTGAAGTGGTTGAATATGCTCATGACTATTAATTTCTGTACAAATTTGTAAGCCATGTATGCAACCTATCTGCACAGATAGCTTTAAAAAGACAGTTTGCAATCCGGATTATAAGGAGCTCTATTTAATTTTAATTATTATGGTTTTCAAATCATTTGCTATCTGGCAACAATCTATGATTGTTAATTTTCTATAATCATTTAAATCATTAGGATGTATGAACTTTCTTCTATTGACTTGGTGCTTGTAAATGGACTTATACAAATTGATATTAGCTATCGGGTTTAATAATAAACATTTGTCAAATACATTAAACAATTTTACAGAAGTAGATGTTTTTAATGGTTCCAAATGAGCTACAGATTGAAATAAATATCTGTTACTTTGGTTTTCATATTTGCATTCTTTTATTGGTTGATTATTTTCTTTAAATACTAATGTTTGCACTGAAGTATTAAACTCTATGAAATAATCATTGATCAGTTCAAAAACTTTATAAAAGGATAAGAAAGCCCAAGAATAATTATTTTCATTTGACTTAGAATAAGAGAGCAATTCAATTGCTTGATTAATTTGAGCATCAATTTCATTTTTCAATTTTAATTTAAACAGAGCTTGGAAGCCATTTCCGCCACCAACATTCGAAACTGTTTCTAAGTGCCTTTTAATAACATTACAATAGGCAACAATTTTCTTGAAATCAGTAAACATTAAACATTCCTGTACATCATTTACAAAGCGTTGCAAATTTTCTAAAGAAAATAATCCCTCAAGATCATTCTCTGGCGGCTCTTTGATAAAATATCCATCAACATAGTAAGGAGAACTAATAAGCTGTCTAAGGTTCCATGCTTTATTCGAAGCTGTAAAAGTTATAATCTGAATTCCACGGTTCCTCTCTTTTAATTTCTTTAAGAGCTTTGCACCGGAATAGAGCCCAGCATGATTGTTAACCATTTCATCTGAATCTTCTTTTTCTTCCAGTCTTAAATCTAGGAGGATTAGATCCCACTTAGGAAATGAAGCTACTTCTTCAAAAGCTTTTTTCTCTGCTCTTTCGACAAAATTTTCTCCTGCTTCTACAAAATCAAAAAAAGCATCCTTGAACACTTTGCTTAATACATCACTCCAGCCAAAGTTTTCTTTATCATCTATCAACAGAATCTGTTTTCCCTTGGCTGGTATTGTCTTCTTTGAAAAGTTGCCGGAAACATTGGTTTTCAAATCTGTTTTAAACTTAAAATACAAGTCTGTTTTCTTTGCACTAATAGCCGTATTCGTATCTATAGCATCCCTGTTACCTGTGATTTCAGCTAAACGTGTGGCTCCCAAAAGATTTGCTAAAGAATGATGGCCTATTTCGGGTGGTCTATTGATTTTAATTACATCCAGGAAAGCAGTTTTATAATTATCCTCATTGAGCTGATTATAATTTGAAGGCGGTGTAGAAATAACAGTAAAGAAATCAAAGGAATCAAATGCGAAAGTTCCTCTGGTTAAAAGCAGTGTAGCAGTAGGTTGTGTTTTTTGTTCAGTCTGTTCTTTCATTAATTCTTCTACTGGGCTTTCGGTATATACAAACAAGGTAGTAAATGCTTTCACACCTATCAAGGAGTAGGAAAGACGTAGTCTCATACAAAATTCCAGACCCCAATAGTCTGAAGTGCCTCCAAGTTTTGCAGAAACTACTATTCCTTCGAAATGATCCTTCGCAACATCCTGAACTAGGTTTTGTAAGTCACTCCATTGCTTTTGGATATCGTATACTTTAACAGAAATAGTCAGGCCGTCTATGGCTTTTACTTCATGTTTCTCAGTCTGATCTTTTAGGTGGAGAAGTTTCATTCGTTAAATGTTTTTATTTAGGGAAACTATCAATTTTTTAAACTGCCCAACAGTGATATCCGTCGTTAACTTTAAAAATTGATTATAATCAAACTTTCCGATTTCGCATAGTCTCTTTAGGTCGCGAGGCAAGACAGTTTTGATATCGAAAAAAATGTGTGTTGGATAAGTGAAAATCATTTCAAAAATTCTGGCAGTAATAACTTTCGCTTCATTTTTATCACTGTACTCACCGTACAGTATTTTATCTATTTGATAATTGGAATCAATAAAGATTTTAAGGTTGTGGTAAAATCTGTCTTTGTGAATTTTTACTTCATGTTCTTCTATTCTTGTTTGATAAAAAGAACTATCAAGGCTAAAGGATATGGCAGTAAAGGCTTTATGCCCTTCATTGTAGAATTTTATCTTGCTAATAATTTTGGTTGCTTCATTAGGAAACGAATTGTGAAAGCATACAACGTCAGTCTTTAGAATAGATTCAGGTTTAAAATTAATATCATCTTCTCGCTTATAGTATTTAAGCAATTTCATGTAAGCTTCTTCAAAAATGAAATCACACTTATAGGTTTTTAATATTGCATCGAAATTGTCTTCGTCCAACAGATACAACATGATTAATAAAAGATTAATTGGTGAGTGAAGCCGTTGACTTTCTGATCTTGCTTGATTATTTGCATAACGCCATCACTTTTCAAAACAGGAATACTGAAAGTGCCGTTCAAAAAATTAGCTGTAATTATCCAATCGCATAAAGATGTAAACTTTTCTTTTGCAATTAAAAGGTCTCCATTCAGTAATCTATTTTCAATAAATTCCTTATTATCATCGGAACCCGTATGTTGAATAGTAACAACAGTGGCGTATCGATCATTCAGTTCCGAAATGGAAGTGGAAATTTTTATTGTGTTTAAAATCTGGCATCTTGCTATGATAGGAGAAAACAAAGATGCAATACCAATCATCAACTGATCAACACCGGTGAAAAATCTAGTAGATTTTTTCACTTCAGATATATCCAGTTTTATTCTTTCTAAAATATCATTTCCAAATGTTTTTTTGAGACGATATTTAATTGCTGTAATCAAGTCTTCTCCTTGCCTGATTTCGATACTTCTTTTGAAAGGTTCAATAATGTTTTTTCTTAAATTAAAATCATTATCCGGATGCATTAAAGGGTGTTGAGCGCACCAGGTTTTGATATCATCGGACCACCATGTTTTATAATAATCACCTAGAAACCTGAACTTCACTTGAGTTGCATCAGATGCTTTTGGCTTTAAAAACAAACCAATTATACCTCTTAAACTATTTGGTAAATCCTTGGCTATAGCATTATATTCTTCAATAGCATTAGCAGTATCCAATTCATAATTGAATTCGTCAGGGAAAATGTGCGTTATTCGTTTAAGTTTATTTCCATCTTTAAATAGATTAAGCTTTTCTGAAGTTTTTAACGGTTCATGGATTGATTTTTCATCTGCTTCTTCTTTGGGAGGCGCATTCTTCATTATCATCTCCTTAATGAGTTGCAGTTCGTTCCAAATTTTTTCATCAACATCACCAGCTTGTTTAATTTCAGATAGAATTAAAGGATAAAGCTTTTCCCGATGAAAGAGTTTCAGCTTTTCATTAGAAAGTAAATCTGTTATAAATTCAACTTTAGATTTGTTCATTCTTTTTCACTTCTTTTGAAATAAAAAACTTCCATAGCCTTACCTATACCATCTTCTTCCCAAATGCTAAGAATATCAGCAATGTAATCCCGCTTTTGAATGAAATGATTAAACCTCTCGCGCAACTTTTGATATTGCATATTTTCACCTCCCTTTACCATTTTCAAATAATCCAATTTCCCTCCAATAACATTTGCCATGTCTGGCTTGCCTTTCTTTGTATGCCCTTTATCGGCAATGTACTCCTGTAAAAAGAAACCGGAGGCTCTTCCATAGCCATATCTTTCCCAGTAATATAACCACATTCTCAATTGCTTGATGTATCGTTGCTGCACATTAGCTTTCTCATTTACCAATAAACCTGTAACTTCTTTACGATACCCATCTTTTTGCAAACGTGTTTTACTTTCCTTTATATGAAAACCCTGCTCCAATATGATGCGTTGCAATTCCTTTAAAAAATCACTTTCGGGCTGATAAACATTATGCATCGAACTGAAGGTAATATCATCAGCATAGCGGCTATATTTCAATCCAAAGCGCCTTGCTACACCGGACAGTAAATGATCCAAACGCTGACAAACAATATTTGTAATAACAGGTGACGTGGGAGCACCTTGTGGCAACACATTTCTTTTCACCTTTTCCCATGCCCCTGCTTTATTTTTCCGTTCTACTTCCATTTCTGTGCAGCAGAGTGAAGCAAAAATATTGGCTAAATTTTTACGTGAAGAAATAAGGGGGCGCAACGCTGCAATATTTTCAGTAGAAAATATGTAACGTTGGGCATCTGCAAAGACGATGGAGCTAACCTGTCTGTTATATTCCCTGAGATTTTGCCTATTACCTGCTTCAATACCTAAGGGGAAGGAAATCGGTTTTATAAGATGGCCGGTAAGCCGCTTTTTATATTTTCTGTAGTTTCCTTTTTTATCATTGACCAGTATTAATAAATTATCCTGAATCTTATAATAGATACTCTCATTATGGTCAGTAATGAATTTTCTAACGCCGGTCTGTAACCTAATTGTGTTTTCTTTTTCAGATACCATCTCCAGATCAGTAAGATTGAATGGCTTTAATTGGAAACACTTCCATACACGTGCCTGATCAACAGAAGGGAAAAAGTCTTTTAAGTCAATATTATACACATATTTGCTTGCTTCGTGAAGCCTTGCATTATCTACAATAGATTTATCCCTTACAAAACCCATAGCCGCATGGTGAGGTTCAAATACACATTGAAGGACAAAACTCAGCGTTTTCTGCAGAGATTTAAGGCCATTTACCGGGGCGTGGATGGAACGGGTTGCCCCACATTTCTTTTTTATTTTAAACTCTTCATAACGTTTACCGCCCAGTTTAGGGTTTGCATACCAGGTAAGTTGCTTTAGTTCAAAAGGAACGACTTTTTCGCCGTAAACCAAAGGCTTAGCAATATTTAAAAGATTTAGTAAGTCCTCTCTGGACAGCATTTTCTCAAAAGAAGTTCTTATTTGGTCGATATGTGTTTGTTCCAGTTCCAAAATTTAAAAAAGTTCTTTGAAGCCTGCTGCCTTATTCTTTGTTGTATGGCATATATCATAAAAAGTATAAAAAAATATATAAACCAAAAGATATAAAACGAATGACCTTAAGATGTATATATGTTATAATGCTTCAAGAGTATAATAACCTAAAGGTCAAAACCGTTATTCAGTCATTAATAACTTAAAAACATTCATTCCCCGGAATCCAGAGAACACCAACCGATCTGAAACCTCCTTGCGGTGGCATCCAGTTGGCACAAATCAATAAGTTGCAGCATGCTTTCAAAGAACTGGCACAAACTAAAACTGTTTCTGTGCAGTATAGCTGCACAATAATAATTATTTTTAATAATAAAAAATAACCTGGCTTCAAATGGCAACCAATAAAAATGCCTATATGCGGTATAAGGTCCTGGATAAATGTTTCCGTAACCCCGGAAAGCGGTATTTTATTGATGACCTTATTGATGAGTGTAACAAAGTGTTGTTGGAAATGAGTCCGGGATCCAACGGTATCAGCCTGAGGCAAATCAGGGATGATATAGCATTTATGAAAAGTAAAGCAGGTTGGGATATAGAGCTGGGTGATTTTAAAGATGGAAAGAAAAAGTATTACCGGTACGCTGATACCTCCTTTTCTATTAATAATATGCCTTTGAATGAAGTAGAAATAAATCAACTGCAATCTGCTGTTAATATACTTTCGCAATTTAAGGGAATGCCTCAATTTGAATGGGTAAATGAACTTGTTCCTAAATTAAACCAGGGAATTGCTTCCATTGAAGCATCTTCTGTTATTATTGATTTTGACAACAACCAGTACCTGAAAGGAATTGAACATATAGGAGGGTTGTATAATGCCATTTTTTATAAAAAAGTGCTTGTTGTAAGCTACCAGCCATTTGAAAATGAAAAACCTTCTGAAGTAGTTCTGCATCCCTACTATTTAAAGCAATACAATAACCGCTGGTTTCTTTTTGGCTTTAACCCGGAAAATAAAAAGTGTGACTGGAACCTGGCGCTTGACCGTATAATTAACTATAAAGAGATAAAAGGGAAATACCATAAGAATAACCAAATTGACTGGACAGAATATTTTGAAGATGTTATAGGTGTTACAAAACCTGACAATTCTTCACTCGAGAATATTGTTCTTCACTTTTTTGGCAAGACTGGAAGGTATATGGAATCAAAACCATTACATGGTACTCAAAAATCAAAATGGCTCAATGAAAATATCCTGGAAGTGAAACTCCAATTGGTTATTAATTATGAACTGGAAAGGCTCATCCTGTCATATGCTGATAGCGTAGTCGTGCTTAAACCCAAAACTCTTGTCGCCTCTGTGAAATCCAGGATGGCGGAGGCACTAAACCGGTATACTGTCGAATAGTTGGATATGACGAACTGTGGAGAAAATATGAGGCAACCTGATGCCCAATTTATAAAATTCAATATACTCTTCGATATTCTTGCTGAACAGTTCTTCCTTCTCAATTTCTTTATCACAAGTCTAGTGAGAATAAATGATTAGCCCTGGAATTAATTTTTCGTAGGACACTTCAAGCTTATTGTAAACGCTTTTCAATCTTGTATATCCTGCTAACTGCCTTTTGTCTGCCAGGGATGGGGCATTGTTTTCATATTGAGGCTTATACTTACAATCAATTACGCATTTAAAGCCTTTAGCCCTGATTATAATGTCAGTTTGTTTCCCACCTCTAAAATCATCATGATATGTGAGTGCTCCGCGTTCAGGAAACCGCTTTCTAAATTTCCCAAAAACATACAACTCAAATAGTTTACTCATGTCAATCCAAAAAGGTGGAGTGGATGTCTGGCTTTGGCTAGCTTTATTAATGTTGAAGGATCTGTTTTAACTGTTCCATTACTCTTGGCTTTTGTGACATGCTACCTTATTTAATTAAGGAGCAAAAAACATCATAAAAGCTCGCAACAACTATTGCCGGGGGTGGGTCAACATGCAAGAATGACAGTCTTGCAAACCAACTCAAATGAGGTGGGTCAACATGCAAGAATGGTGGGTCAACATGAACAGGAATGATGGGTCAACATGGTCAGGAATCTACACTAAAACACTTCCCCAATTCTTTCAAAAGCAAAAAACACCTCTCATTCAGATCATAATACCTGCTTCAGCAATTCCGCTTCGTGAGTGAAACCGGGGCTTTCTTTTTAACGGACACGAACTCAGGCGGAGGGACACAAACCTAGGCTGAGAGTGCATTTCAAGTATGTGATGATTTAAATGACCGATAGAAAAGGAATTTCAACTGATTCCCAATCCCCATCTCCTTTATCCGATGGCACATGATCATTTATTTTGTTTATAGAAACTTTATAAAGAGTAGGAGTCTTTTCAATATGCCATAGATGGAAAATGTAATTTATACTTGCAAGGGCAGTATCCCATTCATTTTTAGAGATATGAAATTTTGCATAAGAGATATTTGAAGTGGAGGTCTTTACTTCAATTTTAAGTTTTTGTGAATTAGTTACATCGACTATAGACAAAAGATCAAATCCCGCTAAATTAGATTCGATAGCTTGCCATAAAGGGGATTTTCCTGTCCTATTTAATTCATGGTCAAAACTTAGCTTTTCTCCAGTTCTACCAATCTCTGTCATTCTTATTTGTGAATAGTTTCTATAAGCTAGTGATAGTTTGTCCCAAAACTTTATTAACTCATCTGACAACTCACCAAACAAGCCACACTCTTTAAAACACTGTAGAGCATCAGGAGGTAAAAAATTCTTGGCTTCAGTTCTTCCTTTTATTAATAATGAAGCCCATGTCGGATTGAAATTAATTATAAGATCTTCAAGTTGTATCAGTAATGCTGTTTCATATTCTAAAGCTGAAATATCTTGTCCCCTCTCTGTAAGTTCAATTATTCCTTGTTGATTAACTTTAGCCCATCCACATTTAAATGATACAGTTAAAATTTTATCGGAAGTTGAATACTTAAAAGATCTGAAGTAAGATTCAAAAGTTTCTGGCTTCATGCCAGAAATTGCATTGAGTTTTAGGAAATCTCTTACTGAATATAACAGTCCGACTGAAAACATAATTAAAGTAGCCCTTTCAAATGATTTAATAATTGTTTTGCATCCTCATCATCAAACCCTTCCGCATCAAGTTCAACGGTAACAGGTTCTACTCTTAACGATTCATCCTCTAAGACTTCAGACATTCTTCGAATTTTGTCATTTAATCTACTATCTACTAAATCGTCTATCGAGTTCGGCGAATGCACTATCTCAATTATTGTTTCAGTACCTTTTGGCAAACCCAGTCGGTGAATTCTGTCCATTGATTGTAAAAATTGAGCAGAATTGTAATTTCTATCTAAATATATCGCATGATGACAAACTGTGTGAAGACTTATACCCTCTGAACAAGCTGCAGGATTTGCAACTAACGCAAACATATTAGGATCATCATGAAAATCTTTTACAATTCTTTCCCGTGTATTTTCTTCCTCATCACTGCCGGCTTCAACTCCACCATGAATGCATTTAGCTCCTAAGTCAGAAAGCATTTGTGTTATAGATTCAACATTTTCAACAAAACCAGACCATATTATTACTTTCTTACCCTCCTTGGCAAGCTGCCTTGCTTTAATTGCTACATATTTAATTTTATTTCCATCGCCATATTCTATCGCTTCTCTTAATGCATCTGGAAATGAATAAACTGTTTTTAATAGAAGTGAAGGATTACTGACTACTTGTAATAACCTCATGTAGCTTTTACCCAATTGGCGATAAAATTTTCTATCGTTATTACCTAGTCCGGATAGCTGTCGTAACTCTTCAGATCGAATTAAATCGTAAAGAATTTTTTGAGGCTCATTAAATGGTATTGGAGTAGTAATAATTTTTGGTTTGTCAAGTCCTAACTCTTTTTTTGTCGTTCTTGCATATACTTTTTTTATTTTTTCTGTTACGTTTTGTTCAGTAATATCTCCATCTGTTGGAAATAAAAAAGAGTATTGAGGAATTAAATCATTGACACCCTGCGGAAGTGGTGTTCCTGACATTATAAGTTTTCCTATTGGCAAATGAGCAATTTTTTGGATTTGCCTGCCTGTATCTGTTTTTGCTCCACCTTTCATTCTGTGACTCTCATCAATAAAAACAAAAGTTCTATTATTATGTAAATATTTTGCAATTGAATTCACTGCACGAATAAATTGTTGATATGAAATTAGAAATACACAACCAATATTTGCATTTAGATCGTTTTCGATTTTAGTTACTCCTTGAGTCAATCTTATTATGCTTGGAGAAAGATTGCCTAAACACTGACTAAATTGTTCTTCCCATGCAGGAAACGCATTTTTTGGACAGATTACAATTAGGTCTTGATTCGCTTTTTTATGAAGTAAATAAAAGCTAATGGCTTCTGTTGTTTTTCCAGCTCCAGGTACAGAAAAGGTTGCTCCAATTGGAAGCCTAGACAATTTTGATACGTTTCTTAATTGTTCATCCGTAAGAGTACGTTTAAAATTTAAAGAAGAAAGAAAATCGCTTATTTCAGTTTTGGTTAAGGATGGTTTTTCTTCTATGTCAGTAATATCATTTCTGTTTTTAATTGAATCGTCAAGTAGTTTTTTGGCTACTTCAGAAAATCTTACTTCGACTTTAAATAAACTTATTATTAAAGACAGTACATTCAGATTTGAAACAAAAGAATGCCAGGGCAATTCGATTGAATTTTCAAATACCTCTGATTGATCGGAAATTTGATTGTATTGAAATCTTATTTGCTTCCAATTATTATCAACAATATCCGTAGTGATTTGGCAAAGTTGATTTGATTCAATATAGTCTATAGTTATCATTAGGAATTTGCCCAATCTTTAAGTTTTTCCATCTCCTTTTCAATATTATTTAGTTGATTAGCAATGCCTGTTCTATCACTTTCATGACTCTTAATAGCATTTGCCTCTATTAATAAGGTGTTGGCTTTTCTAACCCGATCCAGAACACTGGAACGTTTCTTTTTTTCCCTTTCAAGAGCTAAAAACTCCTCTATCTTATCTGATACTATCTCTATTATTTTTTCTTCATTTTCAGTTTTATCAATCAACTTTATTATTGAAATTGTTGGGTCAGGGAAAAGTTTCAGACCACTTAGTTTTATATCATCTTTAACTTCCTTTTCAATTTCTTTCAACTCATTTTCAAACTCATTACTAAGTTCATCCTGTATCATCGCCTGTGCTTCAAATATAATAGGAATGTTTTTGTACATCCGGTCTGAGAAGCTATCCTTATTTTTTATTGCTAGAAATGAAAGTTTTTCAAATGCCGTTTTTTTACTTGGACCTCCCTTATCTTTAGTTTGACAAGAATATATCTTTTCAAATGCATAAAAATCATCAAGGATTTGATTGTAATCTTTTGACTTCCCAATAGAATCTAGATATCTATCTGCTATTTCGACTTTATTAATTAAACTAGTTATTTCATTAACGTCTCGTTTAGAATAAATAAAGTTCTTTGAAATTCTTGATTGGCCTGCATTTGAAGTGATTTTAAGGCGGTGACGATTTGAACGCAGCCCGAATATTTTGGCTTGTTTTGAGCCATGAACCAGGGAAA
>JBGTNK010000051.1:0-4474 GCA_041743125.1 Chitinophagaceae bacterium | reverse complement strand
GCAGCACAGGAATAAAAAAATGGGAAATGAAATGACTGCATGATTGTAACGAACCCAATTTATTTAAAGCCTGTTTTAACTTGCATTCACATTTATTTCAAACTGCTTATAAATATCACCGCTCCATCTTTGGGCGTTTTTTAATTTTATATTTCCGCTGCCTGGTTTTTTGACAACAAAAAGCATGGTTCGTAATCCACCTCCGCCAATACCTGCGGTATCATATAATTTATAATCACTTGACATTAATTCAACAATATCACCATCCATATTATCAATTTCCCAGGAATAACCTGCAGTGGGTGTTTCATCCAATTGTATTTCTATAGTATCCCCCTTATTAGCCGCAATTTGGGTATTACTTCCTTCAGCCAGTTTGTGATGCATAGAAATGATTTTTTCAGTTTAAATAAATTAAAAATTACCGGGAACTTACTGTAAAGCTCCCGGTAAATTGAAACCTACCACACATATATCTCAGTCACCACTCCATTTTCCTCAGCAAAATCAATCCGGCAGTTTTTCTCCCTGCAATGGGCAGCCAGTTGGGTCATGGCTTCACATACCGAATCGCTGTTGGTAGCCAGCTTTTTCCATCCTATCCCGGCAATGCTCATCCATGAGTTTCGCGGATGAAAAGTGGTATAGAGACCGTTTACTCTTTTATCCGTATTCCACACTGCCGCTTCAAACGCAGTTACTCCCTCCTTAATTTCCGGAGGATTGTATTGCGGAGCATTAGCTACTGATTCTACTTCGGTAAAAGCAACCTGGGATACATTTATAGTGGGAGCATTGGTATTGCTACCATTGGATACGCCAGCTCCGGCAGGCGGTATTTTTTCAGGTGTTTTCATTTTTTTACTCATTTTAATGATTTTTTAAAATACATAAATTGTATCAATCAAACCGTTGTCAACATGTACATCCACATTGGCATTGGTGGCTTTGGCTGCCGTCAGCTGGCGAACTGAATTAATAAAACCATCATCATTATTATTACTAATTCTTTGCCATCCTTCTCCGCTCAGGTAAACCCAGGCATTTCTTTCCTGCGTGTTAGCCCATAGCCCGGCCACTTTTTTTCCTCTGATCCAACGGGTATTCAGTATACCATTGATGCCATAAGATTCTGTATCAATACCACATTGCCCATAGCCTATTTTGAAAAAGCCTGATTCTCCCCAGGCTGTGCCCCAGCTATTTTTGCATATCCAGCATTGCTGATTATCATCATAACCAACAATGCAAACACAATGGCCGCCAACAACGGTAGCGTTCGCAGTTTTGCGATAAACCCCGCCTGCATAATAATTATAAAAATCGCTGTACACCGTATAACACGCCTGCACCGGGCCGTTCGCTGAAACCCAATCCCGGGTAGCTTGTACACCGCCTATTTTTGTATACCCTGTTGTTCTTATAACCCTATTTTGCCAGTCGGCACACCTGTTGGTGCAATTCTGATCACTGGCCGTGTAAGGATAACAAGCTTCATCGCAAACTCCAATATCGCGGAAACCGATTTCAGATGGTTCAGGCCACCATCCACCGGTATTGCCACCACAGGTTCTGCCCTGGGCACGGGCTATGCAATAAAACAAATGAGCTTCGGAAAGATCGATTGCATAGGCGGCCCCCCTTAGAATTTTAACTTTGCTCTCAACAGCTGCAACGGCACCAAAAGCCACACAAGATCCGCAACCACCCTGATTTTTAACCGGGGTAACAAAATTTTGCCCGCTGATATTTCGCCAGTCAATAGCCACAGGGGCAGCAAAGGCGCTGGTATCGGGACTCGACGATAGGTAGGCAGCGTAATTTTGAATGCCATTGCTTTCTCTTGCTTCTAATGAAGGTTCATCGCCTCCGGGTGTATAACCCAGGTATTTTTGAGCTTCTTCTTCCGGCAGATTGGACAGGAAGCTGGGAGACGCCTGCCAGCTGAGACCTTCAGAGGCAATAGCATCTTTTACGGTTTGGAATTCAAGTTTAGCCATACGATTGAGGTTTAAATTGTTTGCCTACTCTATACAGTTTTCGGCAATCCTGTTGCATACTTTATTATTTATTGTCGCTGTTCTGCTTCATTCGACAACAACTAATCATGGCAATGAAAAATAATTATCATTGACAACCCAGGATAACCATAAGAGGCCAAAAATGAAATATCCAGTCTTTCATTGAGGTTATAATTGCGGAGTGTATGCTAATTCGTTTGGTGATACCAGCAACCTCAATTGAATCGAAAGTAAACGACACCCGTTCAGGTTTAACGAAATCCATTCAGCTAAAGAAAAGCCTCAAAGGGTTTTGATTGACAGAGTAAGGAACTGTGGTTTAAACATACATAGGATAATGTACCAGAAACGATATGTTCAATTACTAAATCAGAGAGCGAAAAACCAGTTGAAAAGTCAATTTACAAATCCGGTGTAGTGGATATAAGCCGTTTTCAGGAAAGATAAATCCGAAGAAATTTGGAAAATCTTAATAACGAGTGCATAAAGGTACTGTAGAATGATACCTGATCATCATTTTACATATTATTTTTTTTCGTTTTTTTTCCCAAAAATTGTGCTGCGGAAATTACTATCCGGCCCTGATTCTTTATTTAAAGTTTATCCATTCAAAAAACAATGGAAATTCTTTTCGCCAGGTTGGCTCATTGTGGCGGCCATCCTCTCTAATAACCATCTTAATTTTTATTTTGGGATTTTTGGTCAGGATTCCATGGGCCATCTGCATATCGGAAATCATTTTTTCTCCCTCCAATTTGCCGCCGTAGAAATAAATGTCAGCAGACAGTTTTTTACCCATTTTTTTAAGCTCATCAAAAATTTTAGGTGAGAGGCTGAACGCCGGTGAAAAAATTCCGGCAGCTCCAAATACATCCTGGTGTTTTAATAAAGTAAAAAGAGAAATCAAGCCACCCATTGAACTGCCGGAAATAGCCGTGTTGGCCTTATCGCCTGATGTACGATAATTTTTATCAATAAACGGCTTCAGGGTTTTTACAAGGAAGTCGGCGTATTTCCGGCCTTCTCCCTTTTTTGACTTGCCGGAAGTATTACCATTAAGTCGAAAATCATATGGATTGTATTCATTCAGCCTTTTTATCCCTCCGTTATCTATTGCCACAACGATCCACTCTTTTTCACCCGCTGGTCGTGAATCAAGGTATTCATCAACACCCCATTCACCGCTATAGGAAGTAGCATCATCAAATACGTTTTGCCCATCCTGCATATATAAAACAGGGTAACGGCCACTTCCTGAGGAATAACTTTCAGGGAGGTAGATCCAAATACGCCTTGTTCGTTTCAGCTGGGGAATCAAAAAAGCTGTATCAATGATCTGAACATTTTTGCTGGCTGTACTTTTTTTGGGAGCTGATGGAAACCGATCGGTCCATTCTTCAACAGATATTTTAATGGATGTATCTCTTTTTATTTTCAATACTCTGTTGTTTATGTTTTCTCCCTCTTTTTTGCATTCCGCTTTATCCCACCCTCCTCTCGTAATCTTATATTCATAATTGCCCGGGGTTAATATCATTTCTATAAAATAGTTGCCCAGGCTATCCTGGCGAAATTGGAAATTCTTGTCGCGGGCATTCCAGCCATTGAAACTTCCTGATGCATAAAGGATGCTGCCGGAAGCATGATAGTGAGGCAGGGAAACTATTTCCAATCTTACAGATGTTTGAGACATAACATTGTTGGTAAATAATAAAATGGAAAGGATTAATACGGGTTTGATCATCAATCAAAATAAACCATTTTAAGTAATTAATAAACAACAGCATTCATCCTTAAAAGTTTTTATATTTAATAAGTCATTCGTTCAGCCTGACACATGCAGCAACAACATCATCTGGCCGCCATTCTTTTCACAGACATTGTGGGCTATACAGCTATGATGCAAAGAGACGAGTTACAAGCAATGGCTGTTATCAGGCAATATACTTCGGTGTTGGAGAAACTGGTGGCTGAACACAATGGAGAAGTGGTGAACAATTATGGAGATGGCAGTCTCTGCATATTTAACAGCGCTACAGAAGCAATAAAATGTGCGGAGGAAATACAGCAGCAATTGCAGAAAGAACCTCCAGTGCCGTTACGTATCGGTCTTCATATCGGGGAAATATTTTTTGAAGATGGAAAAGTATTTGGTGATGGAGTGAATGTGGCTTCACGAATACAATCCCTTGGACAGGCCAACACCATTCTTTTCTCCGGAGAGATCAATAACAAAATAAAAAATCAACAGGAATTCAAATCGGTTTCACTCGGTCGTTTTGAATTTAAAAATGTAGATGAGCCTGTGGAGGTTTTTGCTTTGGCAAATGAAAATCTTGTTGTTCCAAAAAAAGCAGAGATGACCGGTAAGCTGAAAGAAGCCGGAAAAAAATTTTCAGCAAAAAAAATAATACTTGCCGGCGGAGTTGTGGCTTTAATAATTGTCGCTTTGC
>JBGTNK010000050.1:0-8761 GCA_041743125.1 Chitinophagaceae bacterium | reverse complement strand
AGAGACACTTTAATAAAGCTATTTTCTCCAGATGGTAATATTTTCACGGCCTGTGTAAACTTGTTTTCAGGAATTTTGGCAATACCAATCCGATTTAGTTTGTATTTAAGGAGTGGATGAAAATTTAATTTATATTACGGGCTTTGAAAAATAATTTTTAATGGCGATCATACTTAATATACAAAACCTAAGCAAAACTTATCAAAGTGGAAGCCGCACTTTGACAGTGCTGGAGAATATTAGTTTTTCCGTAGAAGCGGGATCAACGATGGCTATTGTTGGTCCATCAGGCAGTGGCAAGACCACATTGCTGGGATTGGCTGCCGGCCTGGATCGTTCTAGCACGGGTACAGTAGAATTAAATAATGTAAAGCTGGATCAGTTGAATGAAGACCAACGGGCAAGTATAAGAAATCAGCATGTGGGTTTTATTTTTCAAAACTTTCAATTGCTCCCCACACTTACGGCGCTGGAAAATATTATGGTGCCTTTAGAATTGCGCAGAGAAAAAAGCATAAAGCCAAGAGCGGTTGATCTTCTTAACAAAGTGGGCCTGGCAGACCGCGGACATCATTACCCTGCACAATTGAGCGGTGGTGAGCAACAAAGGGTATCCATGGCCAGGGCCTTTATCAATAACCCCCGGATTCTGTTTACCGACGAGCCAACCGGTAACCTGGATGCTGAAACGGGTGAAAGAATAATTGAAATGATTTTTAATCTGAATAAGGAAGCCGGTACTACATTGATCCTGGTAACTCATGATTTGGACCTTGCAAATAAAACGGACCGTATTATCAAACTGAAGGGCGGAAAAATTGTATCGGATGAAGCCCGGAAATAGTAAAGAGATGGGAATATGAATGAAAAGAGAAGTTTAAATTTTCCCTGGCTGTTGAAAATGGCATGGCGTGATAGCAGGCGGAATCGTTCGCGGTTATTATTGTTCGTGTCTTCAATTATACTCGGCATTGCTGCGATGGTGGCCATTTATTCCCTTGGTGATAATATGAGCCACGAAATAAACAGGCAGGCGGCTTCCTTATTGGGCGCCGACCTGGAGATCAGGGGCAATAAAGAATTAAGCCCGGGTTTAAGGAAAATGGCTGATTCGATTGCTGACAGAAGATCGGAGGAACTCGGCTTTACGTCGATGATCTGGTTTCCCAAAAATGAGGGAACACGTTTGGTGCAGGTTCGTGCATTGAGTGGAGAGTTTCCTTATTATGGAGATCTGGAGACTTTGCCTGCAACGGCAGGACGATCATTCCGGAAAGGACAAGGGGCATTGGTTGACCAAACGGTGATGTTACAGTTTGAAGCTCAGGTAGGAGACTCTGTAAAGATTGGTAATCTGAGTTTTGAAATTGCCGGAACATTAATGAGTGCTCCCGGGCAAACCGGTTTGTCGGCATCGGTAGCCCCGGTTGTTTATATACCGCTTCAATATCTTGAACAGACCGGACTTTCACAAAAAGGAAGCAGGATAAGTTATAAGATATACTTCAAGTTCGACGAGGCGGTTAACATGGAAAAATTGATAGAAAACATTGAGCCCCGGTTGGATGCTGAAGGTTTGAACTACGATACCGTTGAAACCCAGAAAGAAGACACTACGAGGTCTTTGAGAGATCTGACTCAGTTCCTGGCACTGATTAGTTTTATTGCCTTATTGCTCGGTTGCATTGGTGTGGCTAGCGCTATTCATATTTATGTGCGGGAAAAAATAAATTCGGTGGCCATTTTGCGTTGCCTTGGCGCCCGGGGCAGCCAGGCATTCCTTATTTACCTTATACAGATTGTTGTAATTGGGTTTATTGGTTCCCTTGCTGGCGCCGCTTTGGGAACGATCATCCAGCAGTTTTTACCATTTGCGCTGAAGGATTTTTTACCTGTAGCCATTACTACTCATCTTTCCTGGAAAGCCATTGGGCAGGGTTTGCTATTGGGTATTGTGATCTCCTTTCTTTTTGCCTTATTGCCCCTGGTATCCATACGCAATGTTTCGCCGTTGAATACGCTGAGATTATCATTACAATCACAAAGCCTATTTAAAGATCCGGTGAAGTGGCTGGTATATGCAGCCATCATGATCTTTGTTTTTGGCTTTAGTTATTTGCAATTAAATAGTTTGCAACAGGCCATTTTTTTCTCATTGGGCGTTCTCATAGCCTTTTTAATATTAGTTACCATAGCAGCAGCACTTATGTGGGCTGTCCGGCGTTTCTTTCCGTATTCGTGGAGTTATTTATGGCGCCAGGGATTGTCAAATTTATTCCGGCCCAATAACCAAACAACCATATTAATTGTTGCTATTGGCCTCGGTACTGCCTTTATCTGCATCTTGTTTTCTGTTCAATCTATTTTACTCAACCGGGTGATGCTTTCTGCCAGTGGCAACCAGTCTAATACCATCTTATTTGATATACAGCCCTTACAAAAGGATAAAGTAATAGCATTAGCGAGACGACAGGGTCTGCCTGTGGGTGGAACGGTAGCTATAGTGAATATGCGGTTGGAACAGGTCAATAGTATCCGGGTGGAACACCTGGAAAAAGATAGCACAATTAAAATGCATCAATGGATATTTGACCGGGAGTACCGCGTAACGTTTCGTGATTCGTTAACTTCTTCCGAAACAATAACAGATGGTAAATGGAAAGGTGAAGCAGATAAATCTTCCGGAACTGTATTTATTTCGGTAGAAGAACGGTATGCCAGGAACAACAGCATTGCTATCGGGGATACGATGGTTTTTAATGTACAGGGCTCAGTTATTTCCACCATTGTTGGCAGTATGCGTAAGGTAGATTGGAACCGGATCCAAACAAATTTCCTGGTTGTTTTTCCTACCGGTGTTTTGGAAGAAGCGCCACAGTTTCATGTATTGCTAACCCGTATTCCCGACAAGGAGGCCTCGGCCCGGTTTCAGCAATTAATGGTGCAGCAGTTTCCGAATGTTTCTATTATTGATTTAAGCCTGGTGTTGAGTATAGTGGATAAAATATTAAACAAAGTGGGCTTTGTTATCCGCTTCATGGCAGGGTTTAGCATATTTACCGGCCTTGTTGTATTAATAGCCTCCGTGCTCTTAAGTAAATACCAGCGCATACAGGAGAGTGTGCTATTGCGAACACTGGGAGCAAGCCGTAAACAAATCTATTATATTACAACACTGGAATATTTTTTCCTGGGAGCTCTTGCGGCAGCCACAGGTATTGTTTTGTCTTTGGTTGTAAGCTGGATGTTAGCAAAGTTTATTTTTGAAACGGAATTTACTCCGCAGTGGCTGGCCTTGTTTATAGTGTTTGTTTCTATATGCCTGCTAACTGTATTCATTGGGTTGATCAATAGCCGTGCTGTTGTTCGAAGACCACCGTTGGAAATTTTGAGAGAAGAAGTGTAATTCATATAAGGTAGTGGGGGAATGCCAGATGGGATAGGTTAACGCCGACCATAAGTCTCTTCCCATTACCCACTTCTTATTCCTCTACAGTAAGGTTTCTAATTGGCGCCAAAGATTCGCCGCTACTATAAGATGCCCTTCTGCAGTGGGATGAATGCCATCTTCCTGGTTCAGGTTTGTTTCACCACCAACGCCTTCCAAAAGGAAAGGAATGAGAGTCATTTCATTTTTGGTGGCCAGCTCAGTATAAATATTCCGAAACTCTGTGGAATATTTTTGTCCCATATTGGGTGGTATCTGCATGCCGGCAAAAACCATTTTAGTTGCGGGGTTCTTTGCTTTTACTTTATCAATAATTGCTTGAAGGCTTTTTTTGGTTTCTGAAAGTGGGATACCCCGCAATCCATCATTGGCGCCAAGTTCGAGAACAAATATATCCACCGGTTGCCTCAGGATCCAGTCGATGCGGGTTTTGCCACCGGAAGAAGTTTCGCCGCTTACTCCTGCGTTGATCACCTGGTAAGGAAGGCCCAGGGAATCAATCTTGTTTTGAATGATTGCAGGGAAAGCCTCTGAAGGACTCAGGCCATATCCGGCCGTAAGACTATTACCAAAAAAAACAATTGTTTTCTTCTTTGCAACAGGGACACTGTCTTTGAAGGGGATATTTTGTATACTGCCTGTCGGTTTCTCATTATTGGTACAGCCCGAAAAAACGAGGATTAGGCTTGCAATAATAATTGATCCATTCTTCATATTTTTTTATTTTCCAAATTATTTAAAGCATTTCAATAACAAATCAAACTAAGTTTATGGTTCATAGTTTCGTGAAAAATGAAAAAGTTTTTATTATTTGTTATTGCATAATTGCAATAATGGTTTCTAAATAAATCCTAAAGCAATACAAGAAGACTTTACCTGCTGTAAATAACATAAACAAATAACAATGATCCACTACGCTCAACGGAATGCAAATATAGAACCACAAAAATGGGAGTTGGTTGTTTCATATCAAACAGCTGCAAGAGACTGATATTTTTGAAGGCCATATCCACATAATGTCCGATCTCTATCCAACTGTATTCACTTCAAATTTTATTCAGTACCTTCCATTAACTCTGTTCATCACCTGAAGAACAATTGAAATCCTGCCCGTTTTCTTCTTTTATTTTTTCACCTCTAAAATTTACAATTATGAATCCTCAAAAAACAGCACTTGTATTAATTGAGTTTCAAAACGATTTTACTTCTGAAGGTGGGACACTGCATGGGGCCGTAAAACCGGTTATGGAATCATCGGGTATGCTTGGCAATATGGTTAAAACAGTTGAGGAGGCCCGCAAGGCCGGCGTTACCATTGTACATGCACCCATCCATTTTGTAAAGGGCTACTTTGAAATCACCGAACACCCTTATGGAATTTTAAAAGGCGTAGTTGACACCAATGCTTTTATTAAAGGTTCATGGGGCAGTAAAATTGTTGACCAGCTTACACCCCAGGAAGGCGACATAGTAGTGGAAGGGAAAAGAGGACTTGACACTTTTGCCAGCACTAATCTTGATTTTATACTGCGCAGCAAAGGCATTGAAAGCATCGTATTGTCAGGTTTTTTGACTAATTGCTGCGTGGAAAGCACGATGAGAACAGGATACGAAAAAGGATTTAATGTATATACACTCACTGATTGTACCGCCGCCACCAGCCAGGAAGAACAGGAAGCAGCTGTAAAATATTCTTATCCTATGTTTTCACATCCCATTACGCATGATGCATTCCTGGCTGAGCTGGAAGGTGCACATGCAATGGCCTGATCATTACCTGGCAGAAAGGGCCAATCACAAAGTCTCCCGGTTATCACTACCGATAAGAAGTTCCATAGGGGCAGGAAAGAATTATATCAGCCCCTATGGAATTATCTCTTTTGAAATATAGGAACTCCAGGGTGAAAATCTTTTCATTTGGTTGAACCAATAGGCAGTGTCACTGTCAACGCCGCTATATGGACTTCCGTCGTAGATCTCTATACTGAATTGGATAAGTCCCCATCCATCTTCAGCCAGTCGCCAGAGAAATTCATGAGTACCATTTTTGTTGTATCCTCCACTGCCACGTACTAATTCCCCGGCTACCATTTTTCGTTCTGCAACAGGCAGGGTTAATTGTTTTGTTATTTCCAGGACAAGGGCCGGGTTGCTTGTTGCCACTACAAAGGCACTGTCTCTCCAATCGGCCGGGCTATGTTTCATACCTACCTGGTAATATTGAAGTTTGTTTTCTGTTTTATTTTTCTTGCAACTGACCAGGATAAGGAGCAGAAATAAAACAATCGCTAAGGGTTTCATAAAAAAAGAATCACTGATTTAAAAGTGTATGACAAGATTGTAAACAAAAACGTTGCCCTTATTTCAATTAATCAATGAGTGGTTTAAATAAATCAGGAAAAGAAGTGATGGGTAAATATCCTCCTATACAGGTAGGAATAAATAGCGGCCTATTTTATCAGTGCCTCCACACATTGTTTAAGTTTTTCCTGGTTGCCTTCACGGCAATCAATATAACTGTAGATGCCCATGATCAGCGGCATAGCTGTTTCTTTGTGGCCATAGAGGTATACGGTTTGAATCATTGATTTTTTCAGGTTATACTCCATCAGTTTGGCGCATTGGAATTCATCCCAGCACACAGGCGAATTATCATAATCAGGTGAAAGAAAGACCAGCACTTTATCTGCCTGTTGTATGGCTGTTGAAATTTGCTGTATCCAGAGGCCTCCGGGAGGAATGCTGTCCTTGTCATAAAAAATGGAAAGCTGGTTGTTTCTTTTTCTTAGTTCTTCTACAAATAATTGTATATCCTTTGAGTGACCATGTGCATAGCTCAGGAAATAGTGATACCGTTTATCCGGCGCCAGCATTGCATTTCCGGTCTGTTTGATTTTTTTTACTTTTTTGACCGCTTTGCTGGTTAAGGTTTTTTTAAATGAATTGAATATGGCCAGGGCCTGGTCAACTTTTTCTTTATCATGAATAACTAACCGGATATGCTCCAGGGGTAAACCATTGCTTAGCCAGAAATGACAGGCCGTTAATAAGGCGGGCAGCATTTTTTCAAGGCTTACCTGCTGATACCCCGTGCCAATGACAGGCATGGCCAGTTCATTATTATTTTCATCAAACGCAAAACTATTTATGCAGCGAAAAATATCGCCAACCACTTCTTCCGGCTCTTTTATTTTTTCGCCGGGTTCAAAGCATAGTATTTTTTTAAAATTAAATTTCTGCTGATCGGCCTGTGAAAGCGGTTTGCTCAGCCAGCAATTCAATGACGAACGCAGGTCCGTTTCTTTATCCTCTGCCAGCTCGCTTACACTGAGACCTTTATCTTCCAGGGCTTTGATCAGGCTTCCCTTTGAAGCAATATAGTTTCCGGGAAAGGCAGATATCACCAATATATCTGTCGCAAATTCGGAAGGTATAGCACTGAGATCTCCATGAAACAATTGTATTGAAGCCGTGTTATTGGATTGTTTAATATCTAACTGCGATAGCCGTTTCATGCAAATATTTTTTTCAGTGTGCAATTATTATTTGTCACAGAAAGGAAAAGTGAGATACCCTGTGCAAAATAAAAAATTTTTCATCAGGCAATATTTAAATATGCGTAAAAAGTCAGGTTTACAGACAAATGACAGCAAGATTGTGTATAAGTAAACTGCTGCAATCGGCAACTATTAACTACCTTAAGAACAATCAAAATCAGATATATGGAAAAGATGGAAAAGAAAAACATGATGGAAAAAATGGTGCGGGAACTGGACGATATTTTAAACAGCCAGACATCATTATTGAAAAAGATATCACAACTGGAAGCGGAGAACATTAACCTGGGTAATTCCATACTGGATAAAAAGCTGCCAGATGTGCATGCAAAAGTGGATGAAGGTATTGAGGAAATCACCCAGGTGATTGAAGATTTTACGGCGGCTAAGAATAAGTTTATTACGGATAATAAGCTCGATGAAACTGTATCCGGGGTGGAAAGCTGATAAGAAGGCCATATATGGCGAATAAAAAAAAATGACCGGGCGATTTATTTCTTCGCACTTGGGTTAGCGCTGTATTATTATTGGTGATACACCAGGTTGCAATTAATTGCTGCAGCTTTAAATTCAAATGAATTTAATAATTGATTTACACCTATGTTTGCCGGCATTACGGGTAGTGTAAATTATTATCAATTGAATAAACGTATTTTTCATTTTTTAGGACTTAGTGTATTTGGATTACTTGCCTTTGTGTCTTTTGCCGCCACTGTTTTACCCTTCTTTACATCCAAGGAATGGTGGATCCGGGTATTTGACTACCCCCGTCTTCAAACTTTTATCATTGCTTTACTCGCCTTTATTTGGTATTCTATTTTTTATTTTAGGCGGGAAAAAAAGGGATTTGGAATTATGTTCCTGTTGCTGGTTGTTATATTTATACAGGGATATAAAGCATGGCCCTATACACCACTCGGGAAGAAAGAAGTTTTGTGGTCTGAAGGTGGAAGCCGGGATACAACTCATATAAGTCTTTTTATCTCCAATGTGTTACAAACGAATACTGCTTACGACCAGGTTATAAAAAAGATTATTAAATATAATCCTGATTTGATCATAACAACGGAATCTGACAGTTTGTGGCAAAAGGGATTAGCAGGATTGGAAGATAAATATCCTTATCGTATTCCGGTTCCTCAAAGCAATACCTATGGCATGCATCTCTTTTCAAGGTTGCCGCTGGAGAGTTCAGCAGTTCGTTACCTGGTAGAACCGGATATACCTTCAATCCGGACGAATGTGAAGTTGTCTTCCGGTGAATGGATAACCTTGTTTATTGTGCATCCCCGACCTCCGGCTCCATCTGAGGCTTCAGATACAAGAGAAAGAGACGCTGAGATTATTTTAGTAGCAAAAGAAGCCCGCAAGGAAAAAAGAGGAGTCATTGTGGCAGGAGATTTTAACGATGTAGCCTGGTCTGAAACAACAGAACTATTCCAGGAAGTAAGCGGATACCTTGATCCACGAAGGGGTCGTGGTTTTTATAATACCTTCCACGCAAAATTTCCCATATTCAGGTGGCCCCTGGATCACATTTTTCACAGTTCTCATTTTAAACTGGTTGACATGGAAAGAGGCGGACCTGTTAACAGCGATCACTTTCCCATGTTTATAAATCTTAGTTATGAACCGGAAGAAAAAGCAGATCAGCCAGCTGTGGAGCCAGACGAAGAAACAGAAACGGACGCCAGGAAAACAATTGAGAAAGGTAAGACCGATAAGGACGCATCCGGGCAATAATTTTGTAGCGGTG
>JBGTNK010000049.1:0-3878 GCA_041743125.1 Chitinophagaceae bacterium | reverse complement strand
CAATCGAAATTAACTTTGTTTACGGCTCTAAATGTGTTAGAAAACGATGCCCATGATGACAAGGCCGAAATCGCATTGGTGCTTTAAGAGCCCGTTATTCAGCATGGTCCCGATCGTTTGCGACAACAACCTTGGTGAAGCCTAGCTATCCCGTTTGAAAGAATGCGCTATTGAAACGATCGCACATGGGCATCTTTTTCAACATTTAAGTATAGGTGCAAGATGAAAAAACGTTCTAGAAAAAAGCAAGCCAACTTACCCCCACACCTACAGCATGTTAACATAAATGCAGCAGGAATTGACATAGGATCAAGTTCACATTTTGTTTCAGTACCGGAAGATCGAGACGATCATCCCATCCGTGAGTTCAAAACATTCACAACTGACTTATATGAATTAGCAGACTGGTTAAAAAAATGTGGGATTAAAACAGTTGCAATGGAGTCTACAGGGGTATATTGGATACCGCTTTATGAAATATTAGAAGCAACAGGCTTTGAAGTATTGCTAGTTAATGCGCATCATGTGAAGAATGTGTCTGGCCGTAAAAGTGATGTTCTTGATTGCCAATGGATTCGAGAGTTACATACATATGGTTTGTTAGCGGGTGCATTTCGGCCTTCGCAAGAAATCTGTGAATTGCGAGCCTATGTAAGACAACGTTCGAATTTGGTACGTTTTGCTTCATCACATATTCAGCATATGCAAAAAGCATTAGATCAAATGAATTTGCGATTGCATAATGTTATTAGCGATCTTACTGGAGAGACGGGTCAAAAAATAATACGAGCGTTACTAAATGGAGAGCGGGATCCAAAAATTCTTTCCCAATATCGTAACAGTCGTTGCAAGCAACCTCTTGAGGTAATTGAAAAATCATTAGATGGAAATTATAAAGCTGAGCATCTTTTTTCATTGAAACAAGCAGTAGAGCTTTATGATTTTTATCAATTAAAGATTGAAGATTGTGATGCTGCGATTGAAGTATTACTAAAGCAATGGACGCCAGAGCCTTCGAAGGAAGCTTTATCATTACCGAAAAAAAGAAAAACAAAAAGTTCCTGCAAGTTTGAACTGAATCATTATTTATATGATCAATGCGGTGTTGATTTAACTGAAATTGATGGTATAGATGCTTTAAGCGTTTTAAAAATTATTTCTGAAATAGGTACGGATATGGGGAGCTGGAAATCTGAGAAAAGTTTTGGTTCTTGGATGGGTCTTGCTCCCGGCACTAAAATTTCAGGTGGAAAAGTATTAAAACGAAGCACAAAAAGTTGCGCAAATAGAGTAGCGGCTATTTTAAGGTTATGTGCAGGTGCGCTTTATAATAGTCCAAGCGCATTGGGGGCTTTTTTGAGACGAATGAAAGCAAGGGTTGGTTCTCCAAAAGCGATTACTGCAACGGCATATAAATTAGCAAAATTAATTTATCGGATGTTAAGCCAAAAGATACCTTACCATGATATCGGTCAAAACTATTATGAACGAAACCATAAAGATCGTTTAATTAAAAATTTGAAGCGCAAAGCCGCATTTTTGGGTTATGAACTTCATGCGATAACAGTATAAAAAAAACAAGGAGTTAGCGATGAGTTAATTGAAAGCATAAAATGAGTGTCAGGTAAAATTAAATTAAAAATCAATATCTTTCCATTAACCTACGTCCCACGGCCATTAACCTACGTCCCACGGCTTGTCCGCGGGACGTAGGTTAATGGCCGTGGAACGTGGTGAATAGTTAAAAATATATTTACATTAATAAGAATATTTCAAAATAGCTGCTATATTGATTTGGATAATAGATAATATGATTTATTTTTATAAAATCATATTTTTTTTATCGACCATAAAATGATGCTTTGATTTTGAAAACTGATATAAACTACCTGTAAGGATATAGAAATGAAGAAAGTAATATTTTTGGCACTTGGTGCTTTATTTTGCACGTTGGTATATGCTCAAAATTATAATGGACCCACGAATCTTACCCAAACTAAAACGGATAATATAACTATTCGTGGACCTGCCACTTTAAAACAAGTGAATACAGATTCTTTAACGGTATATGGACCATTACAGTTTACTGAATTAGAGGTTAAAAATGATGCTACTATTTATGGAGGGGTGACCCATAGTCAAAAAGGAAGTTTTGGGAATTTGTTTATCAAAGGCCTGTTTCAGGCAAATGATATTTCTTGTAATTCGCTCAAAGTGTTTGGATTTATGGATGTGGATAACATGACTGTAAAACAGGGCACCGAAATTAAGGGTGCTTTAAAAGCAAAAAACAGCACCTTTCAGGATATTACTGCGGCAGGGGATAAAATTATGTTAGAAGATTCTCAAGTGAATAATATTTCCATGAACTTAGAAAAAGAGCGTATTGATAATGCACAAACTATTTATTTAAAAGGAAATACCACTGTTAATGGAGATATTAAATTTGATTCTGGCAAGGGAGTGGTAGTTTCTGAAGGATCTTCTGTTAGTATTAAAGGAAAGATTCAAGGGGGAACTTTACAAAAGTCGTCATAAAATCAGATAAACAGTTACCCTCTCTCTGTGTTACTGAGAGAGGGTTGTTGGAGCAGAATTCAATGAATCTGTAAAAACAGTAGAAGTTTTATCCACACTGAATAAATGTCGGAGTAACACTCTGCAGGGCACTTCAATTATTTTATGTAATCCATATGCCATACCAATTAACATGATTAAACCGAACCAGTAAAACATTTGGTTCATCTCAAAAAAGGGCTTTGAATAAAGTAAACGCCCGATCGGCATGTGGATTAGGTAAAATGCATAAGAGACTTCTCCTAATAGTATCAAGGGAGCATACGATAAAATAGTAGAAATGAATGAAGTACGGTTGATTGCCAGGCTTAAAATTAAAAAGCAAAATGGAATCGCATAAGCTGAATCAAAACTATAAGCCGAATGTAAAAATTTGCCATTAACCATTAATATGGCAATTATCAAAAGCGCTAAATATCCGATAGACGAAGAAAAAGTAGATCTTGAACTCAAGACATTTCCGAATTTTTTAAAAATTGCAGCAGCTGTCATACCCAATGAAAAATCCAATAAGCGAGTTAAAGGCATTAGGTATAACCATCGGTGTGCTGAATGGGGGTCAGGCCAAGGTAGAGCACTTCTGCCGGTTAGGCTGAAATAAGTTGGTAACACAAATAAAAGTAGCGTAATAATCACGAATATTGCCACAATTCTGTTGAGCGTTGAAAATAAATTGGTTTTCGAGAAAAAGAAGGCCAATAATGGAAAGGTTGCATACAAAAATATTTCGACACTAATGCTCCATGCGGGACCAACAATGCCAAATGCGACACTCAAATGACTGCTCCAGGCTTGGATGCCTAATAAGTAGGGCGTTAAATCGATGTGCGATTTGGACCTTGACCAGATGGTGAGCAACACGAATAAGTATAACGGAAAAATACGGGCGAATCGTGCAACACAATAATTCCATGTCCTAAATAAATCAGGCGATTGAAAATGACTAAAGTAATGATAACTAATAACAAACCCGGATAAAACAAAAAAGCAGGTGACGCCAGCATACCCAGAAAGATTAAATGTGAGCAGGGTTCCTGTGGCGCCAGGAATTGGAAAATGTGAGAAGAAAACCATAAATGCAGCGATAAATCTTAAACCAGTTAAGGCAGCTATATTTTTATCATCAGTCATCTGATCAAATCCCTTTAAATTGTCGCCGCGTAAGGTGACTATGCGATTAAAAGTGCTTTATTTTTTCAGGTAAAAACCCGTCAGTTTGCATGTTCCAAAGTTTGGCAAAATGTTGATTTTTGGTTTTAAGTTCTGAGATGGGCCCATCTTCCATAATTCTACCATGATCA
>JBGTNK010000048.1:0-25690 GCA_041743125.1 Chitinophagaceae bacterium | reverse complement strand
CTTACGGCCTACAAACATGTAGGTCATACCTTTTTCTACTACGTTTTTAGCAACCGTTAATACATTTTTACGTTTGCCATAGTAACCTTTGGCTTGTTTTAATATTTTTTTGCGGCGGGCCTTGGAGGCTACTGCATTCTTTGAACGGGGCATATTTTCAGGTTTAAGGTCAGAAGTACGAAGTACGAGCTGACAGAGTTATCAAAATTGTTAAATCTTTCCCAATCGCCGAACCAGTTGTTTACTTTAAACGCAAAAGGCGTTTTATAAAATCAACGTGGGATTTGGATACAGTTCCGTCCAATCTCATGTTACGTTTACGTTTTTTTGATTTCTTTGTCAGAATGTGACGTTTGAATGCTTTCTGATGCATGATCTTTCCAGTGGCCGTTACTTTAAAGCGTTTTTTAGCGCTGGAATTTGTTTTTACTTTTGGCATTTTACCCAGTATTAATTATTATACCCTTGAGGCGTTCCCCACAGGGGGATCCTTGTCGAACCTCTTCAGGAAATTTCGAATATTCCGGAACTTTGTTGTTGAGGATAATATTATCCTGGATTCTACATCAAAGCATACGCAGAATTTCGGGCTGCAAAGATAAAGGAGCACGACTTAGTTACAAGCCTTGAATTAAAATAAAAAGGATCTCGACATTAGAGGATCATAAGAATCAAAATTTTATATTCAAAGAATTTCTATTCTTTGGTTTTCAGTGCATTATCAATTCGAATTTGCAAATCCTGCAAATGATACCGACTCATAGCATCAGGAACTCCGGCCATTGCGGCTTTAATTTCCTGGCGAAGGGACATCAGGTGTGCTCTTACGACGCTCCTGGTGTCTGATTTTTCGCTGATTGATGGCGAAAAGCCATCAATCACCATAATAATGGATGATGAGCTTCTTTTTACTGGTGGATTTAAGAGGTCTTCCAGCATAATTATATATGATTTCTGCAGGTTTCTCCGGTACACTTCAATTTTGGATCGGGACGATAACTCAGACCAAATACCCCTTTTTAAATCGCTGAATAAATCCATTATGGAATAGGCGTTGTATCCTTGCGCCGCTTCCGCATCAATAAGCTTTGAAAGATTACGGGAAGAAAATAACTGGTTAAGAACATTGTCCTGCAAGTCCCCAATAGTATTGATAGCTTTTATACCCGTACGATCAAATATTTCATTATTGATCAGCCAGGCTGGGGTTGTAAATAAATTTTTGTTCAGGAATTCAACAGCTTCCTTTTGTTTTATTTTTGGAACTATTTCATAAACTGCACTATTTTCCTCAACCATTCTTGGTGTTTGCATGATGCCTCCAACATATTTTGTCACATGCCCCATATACATTGAAAATTGCCCTGTAACCTGATTGTACATTTTTCTTAAATTATTATAATCTTTATTAGGCATTTTGGTCCATTCCATCAGGTTGGGAACGATCCTTTGCAGATTTTTTATTCCATATATGGCGCCTTTCATTGCATC
The DNA here is from genome assembly GCA_041743125.1 of Chitinophagaceae bacterium. Taxonomy (GTDB): domain Bacteria; phylum Bacteroidota; class Bacteroidia; order Chitinophagales; family Chitinophagaceae; genus Terrimonas_B. The sequence goes on along the minus strand of JBGTNK010000048.1, from coordinate 24,199 downwards.
ATCACCTACCTGCTCTCTTTGAGAACGGGGGTCATCAAGATTATTTTCAGTACCAAACCATAGCCTGTTATTCTTTAATTTCTCTATCACCCATTTATTTAAATATTCCTTTTCACTTTCTGCATCTTTAATCTGGTAAAATAATTTATACCCCCATTCGATTGCCCAATGATCATAATCACCTATCCTGGGAAACAAACCGGCACGGCTTATTTTATCCTCGGGTTGCGCAACATAATTGAACCTGGCATAATCCATAATGGACGGTGTATGGCCGTTCGCTTCAACCCATGCCTTATCCCGAAGTTTTTCCACCGGCACAGTAGAACTTGCTCCATAGTTATGTAAGAGACCAATGGTATGACCTACTTCATGGGATGATACAAAACGGATTAGTTGCCCCATTAACTCATTATCAAATATCATTTTTCTTGCCCCTGTATCTAATGGCGAACATTGAACAAAATACCAGTGATGGATCAATTCCATTACATTATGATACCAGTTTATATGGCTTTCCATGATCTCGCCGCTCCTGGGGTCGCTGATACTAGGACCACTTGCGTTAGCCACATCGGAAGGTTTATATACAATAGCAGAATAGCGGGCATCCTCAAGACTCCATTCCGGATCCTCCTCCTTTGTGGGAGCGATCCTCCCAAAAATGGCGTTTTTAAATCCTGCTTTTTCAAAAGAGGTCTGCCAGTCGTTTACTCCCTGTATCAGGTAAGGCACCCACCCCTTTGGAGTAGCCGGATCAATATAAAATACAATCGGCTTTTTTGGCTCCACCAGTTCTCCCCTTTTATACTTTTCTATATCTGCCTCTTTTGGTTCCAATCGCCATCTCTTGATGATCCGAACTGATTCTACACCTTGTGGATTTGCATCAAAATCGGTATATCCTAGGGAAAAATAACCTACCCTGGGATCGAAAAATCTGGGTTTCATTGGAATTTTTGGTAACAATACAAGGGAACTATTCATTTCCACCGTAACGTTTCCAGCAGCAGCAATACCGCCCGATCCGGCAGAAGAACCCGTTGCCATCCTGCTATACGTCTTTACTGCACTAATTTCGATATTCAAAGGGAAGGATCTTACCCCTACTACATATGACTTATCTGTTTGCTGGCTGCCAATGCGCTGACCACTTTTAACCTGGTTACTAAAATATATAACATCATTGTCGCTATTTATATAATCCGTAACGTCAATAACATTTCCGGATGAATCTGTAGATAGTGATTTAATTTCAAAGGCTGCTGTGATGGGCTGCACGTTTGATTTACTCACGGCTGTGAACATAGGCGAAGTAGAATCTTTTGAATATTCAGCAAATGAAATATTTCGAACAAATATTTTATTGTTAGGCCCCCTCTCAAACCGTATTACATTTCTTCCCACCTCATCGCCGGCATAGCCAAAGAATCCATTTCTCATGCCTGCAGCTGCTTTGGAGATCCGGTTTACCACCAATATTTCCCGCCCAAACATAGTGTCACCAATTTCAAAAAAATATTTATCATCCAGCCTGTGTACTTTAAATAAGCCCTCATCTGTAACTGCTTTGTTTGTGATTACCTCACTGTAAGGTTTAGGCCCCGATGAAGACCGGGATGAAATAGGAAGTGGTTTGGTGGAATCCGGTTTAGCCTGGGCAAATGCTATTGCGTAAAAACCGGCTGCAAGAAAAGTCATACTCAATCGGGCAAACAATGAATACATGTATAAAATTTTGAGGGTATAATTAAGCCTGCTAAGATACGTAAAGGATTGGAGGTGATCTTCAAACGGCGATTACCTCTATCAACGCATAATTGCCAATATACGTATTAAGAAAAGGGATAAAAAACTCAATAAATAAAACCAGGAAAATAAAAGCCCACCCGCTTCAAGCGAATGGGCTATCAAACTATTATAAAATTAGTGGACACAAAATCAGATCAATCCGATTTATCCGCCTTATCTACTTTATCACCTTTCTTTTTTCCTTTTGGAGCAAACATCGCCAGCATTCTTCTGCCTTCAAGCTTCGGCATACTTTCCAAAATGCCAATTTCTGCAAGACGTTCTGCAAATTTCAAAAGTAACAACTGCCCTCTGTCCTGGAACTGAATGGCACGGCCTTTAAACTGTACATAGGCCTTCACCTTATTCCCATCTTTCAAAAATCCTTCCGCATGTTTGGCCTTAAAATCAAAATCATGATCGTCAGTATTTGGAGTAAAACGTATCTCCTTTACTTCGGAGACCTTACTCTTTGCCTTCATTTCCTTTTCTTTCTTCTTTTTATCGTAGAGGAACTTATTGTAATCAATGATTTTACAAACCGGGGGATCAACCTGGGGTGAGATTTCAACCAGGTCGAGCTGCTGGTCCTGCGCCATCCGAAGGGCATCTTGAGTGGGGTAAATCCCTACTTCCACATTGTCACCCACCAGGCGAACCTGTGGAACCCGGATAAAATGATTGATACGATGTTCTGCTTCTTTGCGTGGTGCGAATCTTCCTCTGAAGCCTCCGCCTGGTTTACTGAATCCTCCACCACCGGGCTTCTTAAAACCTCCGCCAGGTGGTCTGTTGAACCCGCCGCCGGGTTTTTGTGGTACTGCCATTTAAAATTTTTGCGTAAAACGCTTTCCCTGAAAAGCGCTATTATTTTTTTTAATGTTAGTCCCGTCCAGGGGAACGGAAATATAATTACTGTAAATATGAAAATTTATTCTGCTCTTCGATCTTTAATTTCCTGTTTTATTTCATTCAAAAATTCATCCATTTTTTTGACGCCTGCATCGCCTTTTCCTTGTCTCCTTACTGCTACGTTGTTTTCGCTCATTTCCTTTTCACCCACTACCAACATATAAGGCACTCTCATCAACTCCGTATCCCGGATCTTTTTGCCTATTTTTTCCTGGCGGTCATCAACTTCAGCACGAATATCCGCATTTTTCAATTGTTGAGATATAGTTTTAGCATAATCTATAAACTTATCGCTAATAGGCAGCACTTTTACCTGTATTGGCGCCAGCCAGAGGGGAAACTTACCTGCATATTGCTCCAGCAGGAACCCTATGAACCGCTCATGGGTGCCTAATGGTGCTCTGTGAATAATAAGCGGGGTCTCAGATTTATTAGATTGGTCAGTATACTCCAGTTTAAAACTTCTGCCCTGAGAAAAATCAACCTGGTTAGTAGCCAGGGTAAATTCTCTGCCGATTGCACTGAATATCTGAACATCAATCTTTGGGCCGTAGAACGCAGCTTCGTCCATTACTTCCACGTAGGGAATATTTGATTCCATTAAAACTTTTCGAACCATGATCTCGGTTTCTTTCCATAGTTCAGGCTCATTCACATACTTAACACCCAATTTATCCGGTGAATGCAGGGAGAGCCGCATTACATACTTTTCAATTCCGAAAATCTTAAAATACTTCAGGTACATATCATTTACTGCCCTGAATTCCTCATTAAACTGCTCTTTGGTGCAATAAATATGAGCATCATTCATGTGAAGACACCGAACCCGCATCAAACCAAATAACTCGCCGCTTTGTTCATACCGGTATACGGTTCCGTATTCTGCAATTCGATAAGGCAGATCACGATAGCTCTTTGGTTCCGCTGCGTAAATTTTATGATGATGCGGACAATTCATCGATTTCAAATAATATTTTTCGCCATCCATTTCCATTGGGGGATACATACTATCTGCATAATAAGGCAAATGACCGCTTGTGATATACATGCTTTCCTTGGCAATATGAGGCGTTACCACTCTTTTGTATCCGGCTTCATTTTCTGTTTCTTTAGCAAGTTTTTCCAACTCCTCAATAATAACAGTTCCATTAGGCATCCACATGATTAAGCCCTGACCTACATCATCGTCCATTGTGTATATTCCCAATTCTTTGCCCAGTTTGCGATGATCTCTTTTTTTGGCTTCTTCAACCATCAGAAGATACTCATCCAATTCTTTCTGAGAAGGAAAAGTGATGCCGTAAACCCTGGTCAGCATTTTATTTTTCTCATCCCCTTTCCAATAAGCGCCGGCAATGCTTGTTAATTTGATGGCTTTTATAATACCTGTGCTGGCAATATGTGGTCCCCGACAGAGATCCGTAAAATTTCCCTGGGAGTAAAAAGTTATTTCACCATCATGCAGACCCTGAATCAGATCCAATTTGTAGGGATCATTCTTATTGGCAAAATATTGTATAGCCTCAGATTTTGAAATTTCCTTCCTGGTATAAGAATTATTCTGCCTGGCCAGTTCATTCATTTTTTTTTCAAGCCGCTGAAGATCTTCTTCATTCATTTTCTTATCTTCAAGATCCATGTCGTAATAAAACCCATTATCTATAGCAGGCCCTACCCAAAATTTTACACCCGGAAAAAGAGATTCAACGGCTTCCGCCATCAGGTGCGCTGATGAATGCCAGAAGGTGCTTTTACCATCCTTATCGTTCCATGTAAGCAGCTGCAAAGTAGCATCTTCATTGACTGGTCGTGATATATCCCGAACCTGACCGTTTATATTTGCAGCTAAAATTTTTCTTGCCAGCCCTTCTGAAATTGATTTAGCGATATCAAGTGAAGAAACCCCTTTTTCATATTCTCTTACTGTTCCATCCGGAAATGTAATTTTGATCATGCTATTTAGTACTGCTTACCGGTTCAGGTTTTATTTTAATACCCTGTTTTTCTATAAAAAATTTTGATCTTTGATAAATAGGAAACCAATAACCGGCAATTGGTTTGTCTTTATAAAGGTGGGCAAAATTAACAAACTCTTGCCGGAGTACAATAAACCTAAACGAACTTATTCGTTAGTTTTGAAACCAGATGAAACAGATCCTGCAAAAGAATTTTCTGGGCACTTTTTTTTCAATTTGCTTATTTGTATTTTCTTCTTATTCACAAAGCGTAACGGGTATCTGGCGCGGTTATTTTATTGCAGATAATGGCTACCAGTACAAACTTGAATTCCAGGTAAAGCAGAATGGAAGTTATGCCGTATCCGGAGTTTCTTACTCATGGCAGGATGATATCCGTTTTTATGGTAAAGCAACTATGTCCGGCAATTATGTGGGTAGTTCTCAAAACTTCAGGATCCGGGAAATAAAAACGGTTGAAGTTAAAAGTGCGGGAGGCGGAGGAACCTGTATTATGAATTATAATCTTTCTTATTCCCGATCAGGCAAAGAAGAATTTTTAGAAGGAAGTTATCTTGGGAAACAAGAAGTAAAACAAGGGCCTAATCCTTTTGAATGGGGCGATTGCGGTGGCGGTAAGGTTTATCTTCGCAAGGTCACCACTTCAGAATTTTATATAGAACCTTCATTACGACCCAAAAATAATGATGCTCCTCCCATTGCGAAAACCACTCCCTCTAAACCCACATCCACACCCAAAAAACCAAATACTACTAAATCAAGTCCGGTAACAAAAACCCCGGAAAAGGAAACAACAAAAAAGAAAATAGAAATTCCTGCAGCAACCGATAATGACTCCCTGAAAAAGATCAAACCTGAAATTATTAAAGAATCAAAACCAGTTGGTATCACACCTTCAATATTAAAAACAAGAGAAAATAAATTAGCACAATTTATTGTTGTATCCAGCCCGGCTGTAAAGGTTAAAATATATGATAACGGGGAAATAGATGACGATACTATTTCCGTTTACCTGAACAATAAACTTGTATTGTCCAATAAAAGGTTAACTGCAAGCCCAATAACACTTCATTTTTCAATGGAAGATGACGAAGAACAGGAACTTATTATGGTTGCAGAGAACCTGGGCCGTATTCCGCCCAATACCTCCCTTATGATTGTAGAGGCAGGTGATCAACGCTTTGAGGTTCGCATAACCTCCACTTCTCAAAAGAATGCCGTTGTAAAATTTAAATATCAAAAACCGTGAGAGGTAAAGTGATTTAATAGATATAATTGTATAACCGGCGTTGGAAAACTGCAAATAAAAGAATCATTTAAAGAAAAATTATACGGACGCATCTGGTTTGCCGGTATTCTTTACCGCCCGTATTATATCTAATAGCCATTTCTGTAATTTTTGTATACACCTACAGTTTTTCCTTTATTTTCATGGTAATGCGCAGTGCAGGTATTTTATATTTTTCTTTCTTTTTGATTTTCTGCAGTCATGGGCAGGATATAAATGGTTTCTGGAAGGGCCGTCTTGTTATGGAACCTGGAGGGTGCTTCCCTGTATATAATATTGAATTGCAACTACAGACGGAAGGCACCAGCATCCGGGGCAATTCTTACCATTATTCCGACACATCCAACTACGTAAAAGAAGATTTTACAGGTAAATATGATACCGTAACAAAATCCATAAACATCCAGGAAGAGAAGGTATCCCTATTTCGTATTCCACCTGATTGTATCCCTTGTGTTAAAAAATATTCCCTGTCTTTTCATACAGATGGAAAGGAGGAGCAACTGCGGGGAAGCTGGACAGGAAAAACAATGGATGGTAAAAGCAACTGCCCCCCGGGAACAATTGTTTTAACCCGGATTCAGGAGCCGGCATTCAAACCTGAAGTGCCCCCCATTTTGATAGAAAGAAAACTGGAACTTGTAAAAGAAATAAAAGTGGATACCGGCAATTTGCGCCTTGACTTTTATGATAATGGAATAATTGACGGGGACATAATTTCTGTTTATGTCAATGATGTGGCGGTCGTGTCAAACCAGGTTCTGGATGCCAAACCCATCACCATATATATACGAATTGATGCATCAAAACCCCTGACAGAAATGGTAATGGTTGGAGAAAACCTGGGTAGCATTCCCCCCAATACGGCACTCATGATAGTAAAGGCAAACGACAAACGCTACCAGGTATACTTAACATCAGACGATAAAAAGAATGCCATGGTGAGATTTATCTATGAGAAACCGAAATGATTAAAAGGATTCCCCTGCTGTTATGCATTTACAGCTCATTAAGCATTTTTAAAAATGGATTAAATTGTTGCAGATTACTATTCTTTCCAGCATTTGAATGTTACATAACTTTCTCTACATTATTTTCTCAGTTTCTACTACTTTCCTCTCAATAACTAATTTCTGAATAGTTTGCTGTTGCACCTCTTCAATATTTAAGAGGTTACCTATCTTTTTGATCAGGCTTTCCTCAACCATATCCATTAATTCATCGCTGACTGTTAACTCTACACAATAGGAAAATAATGCAAGTTCATTAGTGGGATTTATAAGTTGGATAAGAAATTTCAAATATTGATCCTCGTTTTCGATAGTATTATTATAAGATCTGTAGGCATTCATTTCATCTTTAAAATTCAACCGCTTTTGCAATCCCAATGCTACAAACCTGTCAGAAAGGCTATCTATTTCGAGGGGAGATAATTTTCCATTCTTCAGGCAACAATGATAATATAAATGACATAAGGCCTGATCCTGAGAGTTAACCACTTTACTATACATAAATAAATATTTTAGCAAGAAGGTACAACGATAGTGCCACAATGAACAAATGTGACCTTTATTGTAAGGGTAAATATTTCCCTTTCCCGTTCAAGTACCTATTGGTTAAAAGTCAGGATTATTTTTTCACCCGAAGACATAATTAAAGAATCAGGTAAACCCAGGGGAGATAATTTTGTTTTGAAAATTTTTATTTATCTGCGGCTATGCTGAACATATCCTTTTAGCTCCTCATTAAATTCATTTTCCTTAATTAAATCCTCCAAAGGAATATGCATTCTGAATTGCCAATAATGTTTTGAATTGGCGGGATTATTAATCCTTTCTTCATGAGGATTTGGCCGGCGCAACAAATCACTCATACCTAATATATCCTGTAATTGGAAAATACTCCACATGGCAGGGGAATACAGGTGTTGTAAAATGATTGCCCTGTTTATCCAGGATTCACATAAATAGGGTGCGTCGCCCCATTGCCCCAAAGCGTGGTTATAAAAATGTTGGGTTCTTTCCCGGTTTTCTTCCCACCAACCCCTGATGGTGCTCATGTCGTGAGTAGACGGTGTGATCACGGATAAGTAAGGAGCTTCGTGGGGATAGAAAAATTCCTTTTTTGGATCTTTAGGCATCCTTTGAATTTCAAGACTGAGAATTCCCAGCAGGTTCATTACTTCAGGCACACAATCAGGAACCATACCCAGGTCTTCCCCACAGATAAGCATATTGGTAGAATCCTTGAGCCGGGGTAATTTCTTAAGTGCTTCTTTCTTCCAAAAATTATCCTGACGGCGGTAAAAATAATTTACATAGAGCGATTTCAACTTTTCCTGAACATGTGGAATGAGATACCTAAATGAAAGAGTTTTTTCCATATCAATCCGGAAATGGTACTCCAGGCCTCTTGATCCTTCCTGTTTGAAGAATATCACATTAGAAATAAGATCATACAATCCCAGTTTCAACTTTATATTTTCTTCATTGGAATCCAGTTGCAAAAAGTGGGCCTCTACAGCCCGCTGATCCTGGTATAATGATTTCAGATTGTAACCTCCTCTTTCATTGGGCCCAACAAAATCTTGCCTGACTTTTTCGGCAAGGTCGCCGAAAACCTCATTTAATACGTCATCTGTAATATAAGGTTTGCAATACCGGGGTTCATCAAACCATATTCCGTTTTCACCAAACTCAGTATAGTGGATAGGAATGGAAGGAACAAAATGACCCATGATGCCCTGCACAGCATTAGAGGGAACACTCCAAATGCGGAAAAATCCAAGGATATGATCTATTCTGAAAGCATCAAAATAATTGTTCATTTGTTCGAAACGCTTTTTCCACCAGGAAAAATCATCTTCCTGCATGCGTTTCCAGTTATAAGTAGGAAATTCCCAATTTTGCCCTATGGGTGTAAAATCATCAGGTGGTGCTCCTGCTTGCTCTTCCATGTTGTATAACTCCGGAGCCACCCAGGCATCGCAACCATAGCGATAAATGCCAATCGGAATATCTCCTTTTAAAACAATTCCTTTTTTATGAGCATAGTCAGCAGCCTCTTTTAATTGAACATGAAGTTGGAACTGCACAAAACAATAAAATTTGATTTCTTTTTGAACTGAAGACTTAGTGTCGAATAACTGATCGATTTCTTCCTTCTTGTAAATGCTGTTTGTTTTCCAATCTTTAAAATGAGACGTGCTGTATTGATCCCGTAAATAACAGAAGACAGCATAGGGTTTTAACCAGTGCTTATTATCCCCAAAAAATGACTGGTAATCTTCTGAATCAAAACATTCCTTATACATTGTCTCATACAAATCTTTTAGAACTGAAAGCTTTAATCGAATGACCTCTTCATAATCTACCTGGTTAAGATCATTTAATTGTTTCTTTTTCTTTTTCAAAAATTGTACAGAATCATTGTGCTTTTTCCCGGCACATTTTTCCAGATTAATATATAATGGATGCAATGCAAATGCCGAGATGGCCGCATAAGGATAAGAATCCATCCATGATTTGGTAGCGATTGTATCATTAACCGGAAGAATCTGTATGAGTTTAAGCCCCGTTTCTTTTGCCCAGTCAACCAACAATTTCAGATCAGTGAATTCTCCAACTCCAAAACTACTTTTACTTCGCAAGCTAAAAACCGGTAAAGAAACTCCGGCACCCTTCCAGGTGTCGTTAGGAAATCGGGCAAAACCGTCATGTACAATTGTAATACGATTTGCATGAGAATTTATATGCATCAGCCGGTTATCGCCGGATTCAAACCGGGTCATTTTGTTTTCTTTTGTGTTAAACAAAACATACTTATAGGCTACAGGAAAAGGGCTTTCGATCAAATCCACATTGGCGGACCACCAACCGTCTTGAATTCCCATAGAAATTAATTTATCCTCCAACCAGTTACCCAATATTTCATTGTTCCCCGAAAGACAGATCACTTCATGCTCATCCAGCAAAGGAGCTTTTATCTTAAAAGTATGTGTAAAGTTCTTGTCTGCTTTTGCCCTATGCTTTTGAAAATCCTGCCTCAGCAAAACATTTTCGAATGGAGCAGTAAAAAAAGCGTTTCCAAAATCTCCGGGATGGTTCCAGGCATCCAATAGCTGTATTTCCTCAAGATTTTTTTCAGATTCTGATATTACCTTATCATGCCCCCACTCTCCGGACATTTCACCTTCCTTGTTTTTCAGGTAATATTTATATTTCAGGCTGTTTTTTTTCCAGTCTTTTTTGGAAATGGTAATGGCTGCATACCAAAATTCATCATTAAGATATTGCATGGCTACTGCCTGGGCCGGGTCATTCATTCCAAGTTCCCTGTTATTACCGCTCACCCACAAACTCTGACCAAATTCAGTATGGAATCGTAAATTAAAATGGAGAATCATTGCAATCGTTGGTTCAAAAATCCTTTAAAAAAGTGTGTAAATGACACATTGGTACGAATGTAAAATAAAACATTCAAGGATAATATTTTTATTTAAGAATCATTAGAAAAATTTATAATAAGCCCCAAAAGGCCTGAAATTGTTGCAGTGGTTTTTAATTTTTTTTTTTGTAAACAATTCCGGTAGAAGATTTAGGGATGTTACAGAGTTTTTTAGAGAATAGAGTACATTCTTCGTTTGGGTATTGGAATACAAATTGTCCGGGAAACGCATTGACATATTCCGTCCTAACCGCATGGACTAGTAATAAAATCAACCATTATATAACTAAAGTTTCCAAGGATGAAAAGAAGGTATATCAATTAAAACTTCCATTCAAAACATACCGAAAGAAATTGTGGGAACAAAAATTAATATCTTTTTTCATTTCAACCTGCCGTCCTATTTTTGCACGATCCGGAAAACCGGGGTGGAACAACAAAACCAAAATAAACGTATGGAACAACAAAAGAAAAACAAAGGAATTTATTGGCTCCTTTTTTTTGCATCCACGGCCGCTTTGATTTTTGCCATTTATACGCATTGGGAATGGCTGACATTAATTCTCCCCTTTCAGACTACCGCTTTTGTGAAAGCAATGGATATAATGTAATCCGAAAATATATTTTAAATAACCCACTTAATGTGGGTTATTTCTTTAGACAGCAACTGTAAAATGAAATACCTTTAACAAAACAATAATTATACAACCCTAAACCCAGGTAAAATGAAAAAAATTCTATTCGTCTCTTTGGCAATTTTGATTGCTGCCACTTCAGTAACCAATCCTTCTCATGCAGCACTGGTCGTTCCATCTACTACAGCTTCATCATTACCCAGTGAACCTGATCCTACAACAGCAAAAGCAGCTGTAAACGAATTCAAGAGTCTTTCTAAAAAAGAAAAGAAGTCGAGGATCAAAGAGGCAAAAAAAGAAATAAAAGCTTTTAAATCGGCTAAAAAAGCAGGTGCGGAACCCAGCACCAACACCCTTCTTTTAGTTATTTTAGCTCTTTTACTTCCCCCGCTTGCAGTATACCTTCACCAGGGCGAAATAAACAGTAAATTTTGGATCAGCCTGCTGCTGACCTTATTATTTTTTATCCCGGGCGTTATCTATGCTTTGATCGTGATACTTGGTAACGAATAGTAAAAATAAATTAATATAAAAATGCCGGTTCCTACTAAGGGCCGGCATTTTTGTTTTTCCTTTTTTAATAGCTATGGATCTTGCAAAAATTTGCACCGGGAACGATTACCCTTTAAACATGCCGCGGGCCGATTTTGCCGTCCTGCGAATATTCCAAAGATCCACGATTCCAAAAGATTTGGTTGGCTCTTCCGGCATTTTGATGTCGGTAGCCAGTGTTTCTTTAACTTCTGTTAATAGGGACTCAAGTACTCCATACTCCATCTGTACAATAGATGGCATTACATCATTCTCCATGATTATTTCCTGTTTTTATTAATTACAAATATTTTTTTGAGCAATGGGGGAAGAAAAATCTGGAATCGTTAGAAGAGGCAAGCGGCAAACTCTATCACCCTGTTTATTTAATTTGTATCAAAGCTCAAATTGATGTTGCAAATGTACTGCAGGGTTGCTAAACTCCAAAGAATATTGAATAAATAAATAAACGTTACATGAGTATTAACAATTGATATAACAAGTTTTCAATTACTAAAATAACCAGGGGAAATACTTCCCCTGTCTTTTTAATTATTTTCCCATTTTGCTTAATCTCCCAATAAATCTTCTTTATTGCTTCCTGCTATATAAAATTTAATTCATGGCCGAAATTTTCCCTGCATATGAACTGTTCAATCTTTTTAATACCATTTTCATTTGCCGAAAAAAAGTTGTTCAACCCTTTCAACTTTAGTGAGGATATTTTATTAAAAAAAAATTTCTTTGAATAACAATATTAGAAGATGTCCTTTTCATCAACCGCTGCTATCGGTATAGAAAAACATGACCAAATATTACAGGAGAGCAGAAGCAAAAGAAGAGCATGACCGATTGGAAATTTTTGTTCACGGAAAGCTAAATTACACAGGAAATTTTCAGGTCATCTTTCTTCTATAGAATTGTAAAAAATAAAGCCCTCACATGTCTGTAAGGGCTTTATTTAAATTCTATGTATATCTGTCCAGGTATATATTACTTCACTTCTTCGTAGGGAACATCGGTTACGTTATCATCTGCCTTTGCTCCTGTATTTCCTTCTTCCCCACCTGATTGATCAGGACCTGGTTGAGCAGCATTACCTTCCTGCTGAGTGGAATTATACATATCCTGGCTGGCCGATGTCCATGCGGCATTTAATTCTGCCATGGCGCTATCGATACCCGCAAAATCCTGGGCCTTATGTGCTGTTTTCAATTTTTCTGCAGCCGATTCAATAACCGTTTTCTTTTCAGCCGGGATCTTTTCACCATATTCCTTCAATTGCTTTTCTGTCTGGAATACCAGGCTGTCAGCAGCATTCAACTTATCCACTTTTTCTCTTTCCGCCTTATCCGTAGCTTCATTAGCCTTTGCCTCTGCCTTCATTTTTTCAACTTCATCTTTACTTAATCCACTTCCGGCTTCAATATGGATTTTTTGTTCTTTTCCAGTTCCTTTATCCTTGGCTGTAACATGCATTATTCCATTAGCGTCAATATCAAATATCACTTCAATCTGTGGAACACCTCTGGGAGCAGGCGGTATACCATCAAGGTTAAAAATTCCAAGGCTCTTATTATCCTTTGCCATCGAACGTTCACCTTGTAATACATGGATCTGAACACCTGGCTGATTATCGCTGGCCGTACTGAAAGTCTCTGATTTTTTAGTTGGTATTGTTGTATTTGAAGGAATCAGCGTAGTCATTACACTACCCATGGTTTCAATACCCAGAGAAAGTGGTGTTACGTCGAGCAATAAAACGTCTTTTACTTCACCCGTCATTACAGCACCCTGGATAGCGGCACCTAAAGCCACCACTTCATCGGGGTTTACACTGCGGTTCGCCTTCTTCCCAAAAAATTTCTCCACTATCTCCTGCACTTTTGGAATACGGGTACTACCACCAACTAAAATCACTTCATCAATTTCTGAGGTATTTATTCCTGCATCTTTCAATGCGAGTTCGCAAGGCTTCAGGCAACGGGCAAATAAATTATCTGCCAATTGTTCAAATTTAGCACGGCTCAATTTTTTAACCAGGTGCTTTGGCACCCCGTCAACAGCTGTTATATAAGGAAGATTTATTTCTGTTTCAGTAGAAGAAGACAATTCAACCTTCGCCTTCTCAGACGACTCTTTTAAGCGCTGCAATGCCATAGGATCCTTCCGCAGATCAATTGCCTCATCCTTTTTAAATTCGTTGGCCAGCCAGTCCATGATCACTTTATCAAAATCGTCACCACCCAGGTGAGTATCACCGTTGGTGCTTTTAACTTCAAAAACGCCGTCGCCTAATTCAAGTACTGATATATCAAATGTACCACCACCCAGGTCGAAAACAGCGATCTTATGATCTTTGCCTCCTTTATCTAACCCGTATGCCAATGCAGCAGCCGTAGGTTCGTTAACGATACGACGAACGGTAAGCCCCGCAATTTCACCTGCCTCTTTAGTAGCCTGGCGCTGTGCATCATTAAAATATGCCGGTACTGTAATAACAGCTTCTGTTACCTCATGACCCAAATAATCTTCTGCTGTTTTCTTCATTTTCTGAAGAACCATTGCAGAAATTTCCTGGGGTGTATATAAACGACCATCTATGTCAATACGGACCGTATTATTGTCACCTTTCGCCACCTTATAACTCCAATGGCTGATCTCTTCTGTCACCTCATCAAACCGGCGACCCATAAACCGCTTTACAGAAGTAATTGTATTATGAGGATTTGTAATAGCCTGCCTCTTGGCTGGATCACCAACTTTACGTTCGCCGTTTTTCAAAAAAGCTACAACCGACGGGGTTGTACGGCGTCCCTCATCGTTCGCAATAACAACAGGCTCGTTGCCCTCCATTACGGCAACACAGCTATTTGTAGTTCCAAGGTCAATTCCAATTATCTTTCCCATAGTTTATACTTTAAATTTTTTCCCACTTTTTGTAGGACAGGTATTGATAGTCAATCATTGTGCCGCGACGTTGAAACGTGAAAAAATGTCAGTCATCAAACTAAAGGGTTGATCTGTAGAAGATAAAAATTAATCAGGAATAGAAATAGAGCTTTAAACTGGAGCTTCATACTACCTACCTTGCAGTACAAAAAATAAAGCACATGGAATGGTTTTGGATCATCCTGGGGATTATATTGCTCATCGTTGGTATTGCAGGAAGTATACTGCCAATACTACCGGGTCCGCCGATAGCCTACGCAGGTTTAATAATTCAGCAATTTCGGGAACCGGATCCTTTTACCAGCAAGTTTTTGTGGATATGGGCCGGAATTGTTGTCATTTCATTGATATTGGATTACATGATCCCTGTTTGGGGCACAAAAAAGTATGGTGGTACCAAATATGGAATTTGGGGATGCGCTATAGGCTTTTTACTGGCATTCTGGATGGGCCCTCTGGGTATGATAATCGGGCCTTTCATTGGTGCTTTTGCGGGAGAGATGATTGCCGGGCAGGATTCCAAAAAGTCGTTCAGAGCAGCCGTGGGTTCATTTGCAGGTTTTTTATTGGGAACCTTTTTAAAATTGGTTATTTGCTTTGCAATGGGTTATTATCTCTTTGCCAGTATTTAGAAGAATGTACAGCTTCCCCTGATCATACCCGCGAATCTTAATTTAGTACCAAACTACTTATGTCCATGGCAAATTCCATCTCTGAAAAATTGCGCATCAAGAAGAATTTTATCCTATTGACCATTAATGCCCCGGCCGACTTCAAAATATCTTTGACTGCTTTACCGGAAAATGTGAAGTTGGTGACTTCGGGAAAAGAATATGACCAGGTTCATTGGTTTGTGTTAAATAAAGCGCAGCTGGAAAAAGAAATGAGCAGGGTGATGAAACTTTTAAAGGAGAATGTAATCGTATGGGCATACTATCCAAAAGGAACTTCAAAAATACAAACTGACCTTACCCGGGACAAAGGATGGGATTGTTTGCGAAGTGAATCGGAGAAACTAACCTGGATAAACCTCATTTCTTTTAATGATACCTGGTCGGTTTTTGGTTTTAGGGCTAAGACGGCAGCTGACAAAGCAAAAGAAGCAAAAGCCGAACCCAGGGAAATATTTAATTGGATAGATCCGGTAAATAAAAAGGTGAGGCTGCCTGATGACCTTAAGGCATCATTTAAAAAAAACCGGAAAGAAGCGGGCATATTTGATTCACTTGCTTATTCCCATAAAAAAGAATATGTGGAATGGATAGTGACCGCAAAAAGAGAGGAAACCAGGAGTAAAAGAATAAAAAAAACAATTGAAAGATTGAGGCAGGGTTGGAAAAACCCGGCTAACAATTAAAGTTTCAAAGAATAAGCTGTACCAGGTATTGCGCATCGAACAATTCTATTGTAATGGTTGCATAGAAATGAGACTTTGGTAATTGGTTTAGCATGACGCAACCCAAACAGGACATATATCCTCTTGCATTCTCATCATTTCTTTACTTAAATTTGAATGAACTGGTGCCACGATTCAAAGTGGTGGTTTCTAAACTTAAAGTATGAAAGGAAATGAAATTTTTGTTACGCTTTTTATAACCCTGATTAGCTTTTCCTGCTCCCACAAAATCAGCCCGGAAAGACCTTTACTTTTTGCATCTGATTTTAAGTTGGATTCGCTTCCCGTTTCTGAGATCAATATACCCATACAAATAAACCTGAAGCCTTTTTATTCCATGGCCGAAAACCAAGTGGATACCTTATTTACCTCTCCCAACTACCCGGACGGCTGGGTGCAGGATAATTGTGCTACCCGCTATAAATATAGTTTTCGAAGAAGTCCTTTACAATTAAGTGCTTCCGGAACTCTGTTTACTCTGGGTTTCATGGGGTATTACAGAATCATAGGTTCCACCAGGGTTTGTGTGGGCGGCGCCGCTATATCACCATGGACAGCCCCCTGCAGGTGTGGATTTGATGAACCAGAAAGGAGAGTAAATGTTTCTTTTACTAATTCCCTGACCATGCTTCCGGATTATAAATTAAAATTGCAGGTCCGCAGAAATGAACCCCAGGCATTGGATAAATGCGAAATCTGTTTTTGGGGGCAGGATATTACAAAAGATGTTTTAGATGGGCTAAAGGAAGAACTGGACACAGCCAAAGCCGCACTGGAAAGAAGTTATGGAACCATCGATCTGAAACCACAGTTTCAACAGGTATGGAACCAACTGATGAAGCCTTACAATATTTATGATATGGGCTGGTTACAAATGAATCCTCAAACCATTAAAATAAATAACCTGTTTGCGAGAGAAGATTCCTTATATGTATACCTGGGTTTGTCCGCAAAGCCAGTAATTAGCTTTGAGAAGCCGGAAGAAAAAATGTCAATCATTCCTGCAATCGGACCCATTAGCCGGCAACAGGGATTTTCCATTTTCCTGGATGCCAGGCTCAATTATGATTCACTCAGTACAATTGTAAACAGGCATATTGCCAACAAAGAATTCGATTTCAATAAAGGTCCTGTCAAGAAAAAATTTATCATCAGGGATTGCCAGTTGTATGGAACCGGAAATGAAAAACTGATCATCCGTGTAAATTTCGGTGGTACGGATAATGGCACATTTTATCTTACAGGAAAACCAGTGTATACCCATGAAAACCGTATCCTGGAGATCACAAATATTGATTTTGATATCCGTTCAAAAGATGCATTACTAAAATCCTCTGAATGGTTGTTTAGCCGCAGGATCATTAATGAAATAAGCAGGAATACAAAATTTGATCTCGGCACGTACATTGACAGCGCAAAAATCACAATCAACGAGCAGCTAAACCGGGAATGGATAAAAGGAACCCGAAGTTATGGTCAAATAGAAGATATCCGGCTGATCGGTATTTATCCTTTCAGTCAGTCGCTGATCATACGCAGCAGTTGCACCGGTGATTTGTCTGTAAAGATGGATTCCGTTGATTTCAGTTTGTAGCTTCATCTTCCAGCACTTCCGCCTTGAAAGAAAAATGTCTCTGGGCCAGGAAACTGAATACAATTACGATGGAAGTGGTCAACACTTGCGCTAGTACAGGGTAAACACTGGCTCTTTCCACTAATATTTTCAACAAAATATAATTCAGCGCCAGGTTAAACAGGCAGATCATAAAATAGCGGAATAACTGTACTCTTCCTTTCAGAAAAGAATCATTAAACACCACGTATTTTGACATTAGAAAGCCAACGGGAAATGTAACACAGAACGAAATGAATAAGGCAGCCACGTGACTTTTAAATGCATAAAATCCAAAATGAAGTTGCTTTTCCTGCAACAAATAACGGTAGCTAATAAAATAGACCAGGAATCCCAGTAAAGTATTTCCGCCTCCAACTGCAGCATAGCGAAAGGTTTGAAGGTTCATTATCCCGCGAAACGGCGGATAAAAAAAATCAATGCCAGGCAGTATAAAATCTCGGGCTGAATAAAAGTGCCTTTTCATGCCGGGCAAAAATATTGAAGTTTCCCATTTAAACCTTTGATTTTTGATTCAACCATGCCGGTATAAACTATGACCGACTAACGAAGAAAGGATTCCGTAAATTCGCAGCTAAATTTCAGGAAGATGGGCATTGTATCGGAGATAAAACCAATTATAACAAAGGCATTAACTGACTTGTATGGAAATAATTTTGATGAGAAAGATATTACAGTCAGCCTGACCAAACCAGAATTTGAAGGTGATTATACATTAGTACTTTTTTCATTTGTAAAACAATTAAAAAAGTCGCCGGAACAATTGGGAAAAGAAATCGGGGAATATTTATTGAACAGCAATGGTGAATTGTTTTCTTCTTTTAACGTGATAAAGGGGTTTTTAAACCTGGTCATCACAAATAATTACTTCCTAAACTTTCTTCAACAGAATTATTATAGAGACCATTCTGCCTATCAACCGGCCAACCAGAAAAGAGTGATTGTTGAATACTCTTCACCCAATACAAACAAACCGCTGCACCTGGGACACCTGCGAAATAATTTTTTAGGATGGAGTATTGCTGAAATATTAAAAACCACCGGCCATACCGTTTATAAAACGGCCATCATGAATGACCGGGGAATTCATATATGTAAATCAATGGTAACCTGGCAAAAATTTGGTGAGGGCAAAACCCCGGAATCCACCGGCATTAAAGGTGACCATTTTGTAGGTGACTATTATGTACAATTTGGAGAAGAATATAAAAATGAAATTGCATTGCTGATGGCTGACGGAATGAATAAGGAAGACGCAGAGAAAAATGCACCGATCATGTTGGAAACACAGAAAATGCTTTTGGATTGGGAAAACGGTGATCCGGCAGTCAGGGCACTCTGGCAAAAAATGAATGGGTGGGTTTATGAAGGATTCAATGAAACCTATAAAAAAATAGGGAGCGATTTTGATAAAAATTATTTTGAAAGTGAAACCTATTTGCTCGGAAAAGAATTTGTAGTGGCTGGATTACAAAAAGGGGTTTTTTACAAAAAGGAAGATGGCAGTGTATGGATCGATCTGACTGCTGATGGCCTGGATGAAAAAATAGTGCAAAGAAAGGATGGCACTTCCGTTTATATTACCCAGGATCTTGGTCTTGCTGATAAAAAGTATGAGGAGTTTCAATACGACGAGAGTTTTTATGTGATCGCCGATGAGCAGATCTACCACATGAAAGTGCTTAAGCTGATTTTACAAAAATTGGGTAAACCTTATGCTGATGGCATATTTCACCTGGTATACGGTATGGTAGAGCTCCCTACCGGAAGAATGAAAACCCGGGAAGGCACCGTAGTAGATGCGGATGACATGATAGATGAATTAAAAAAATATGCCCGCGAAAAAACGGAGGAGCTTGGAAAAGTAAAAGACTTTAACCCCGGTGAATTAAATGATTTGTATGACACTATCGCCCTGGGAGCTCTAAAATTTTTCCTGCTGCGTGTTGATCCAAAAAAACGCATGATCTTTAACCCGGAAGAAAGTATCGACTTTCACGGATTCACAGGACCGTTCATTCAATACACTCATGCCAGGATAAAGTCCATATTGCGAAAAGAAAAAGCGACGCCTGGTCATCTTCAGGCAAAAGAAGATATATTACAAAAAGAAAAAGAATTGATTGTTTTGCTGGAACAGTATCAGGTTACGGTTGAACAGGCTCTTTTGGAGCATAACCCATCCTTGCTGGCTATCTACGCTTTTAATGTGGCAAAAACATTCAATACTTTTTATACTGTTCATTCGGTAATGAATGCAGAATCAGATGAAAAAAAACAATTACGATTGCAAATTTGTGAACTGACATCAGGTGTGATCGCCTCGGCCATGCACTTACTGGGAATAAAAGTGCCGGAACGAATGTAATGCCGGCAAAAAATAAAAGTTTTTTTTCATTATGAATCAAAAAAAAAGAAGAAGCATTTCTGCTTGTTCTTTCGTGAACTTCATACCTGGTTTAATGATCAATGCTGGATAAACACTTTTTCTGTCCTGGTTCTTTCACCCGATTGTAACATCACAATATAATTACCGTTTTTCAGTGATGGCAATACCAGGTTGCGGTAATTGACACCTTTCGATTGCGGCAGATTTTGTGTGAATACGGTGCGCCCCAGCACATCAATCACACTGAATTTTGCGCTACCGCTAACCAAGGATTCCCATTTTAATTCCACCTGGTTTTGGAGAGGGTTAGGGTATACATTGAGAATAGTGAAGGATTTCTCTACATCTTCAGGATTTACGATTGTTCCGGGTGCCTGGCTTCCTGATGGCTTAGATGCAGTACCTGCACAATCTCCCAAAACATCTCCATGTGCCAGGTGTGAGGAAACATCTGAAGCGGCAATGCAGAGCGTTTTCCTTTTCGTGGTCGATTCATTATGACAAATCAACACCTTATTATTATTGTTCCCACACCGTGCATCCTGAACAAAAACAATTATTTCATCTGTTGCTTCATGGCCATTGGCATCCGTAACTTTTATGGAATAAGTTGTTGTTACCGCCGGATTCACCGTTATAGCAGCAGTAGTAGCACCAGTTGACCAAAGAATGGTTGGCGTTCCACAAACCGTAATTGTGGGTGTTATTGTTTTGCTGGTGGGTCCGTAACCTTTATAAATAGTTTGATCGGCACCGGCATGTAGAGCAACATAATTTTCTATAGTAGCCCAGGGAGTAAATGTTACATTAGGCCCTACCGGGTTTCCTGTTCCCGGCCCTGCACCACCGGGGCCGCTGGCATGGCCCCACCAATTGCAGGTGGCATTGACTACTGTTCCGTTTTCATTTATGAAGCCAGTTTGATTATTAATTACTGAATTATTTTGAAATGATTGCTCCAGCGTAGCGCCGTTCTCTGCCTGCAGCAATACTCCCGTTTGCCAGTTGCTGATGGTATTATCGGTAACGTTCAGATCCAAAGAAGCTTCTGTTGCAACAAAGGTTTCTATCCCGATTCCTGAATTGATATTTAAGCCTGTTAACTCATTGTTTTTAATAGTTACGTTTGATAAATCTCCTGCGGGTTGCAAATAAATACCTTTTGATAAAGGGGAAGTAAGATGGTGAATAACATTACCTGAAATTTTGGCTAAGGCCCCGCCATCAAAATGAATACCTTTCACGGAGCCGGGGTCCAAAGTTCCAATGGCGCTAATGTTTGCTATGACATCATCACTGACAGATACATCAGGCGGATTTTTCAAATGAATGCCTGTAGCATGGGCGGATTTACCGGTGACTACAATGCTATTGGCTTCGCTGGCGGAACCAATGATATTACCGGTATTGGCGGCAAGTCTATCATTCCTTATACCCGCAAAGCTGGCTTCAGCATTAGTTGAAGAAACATTTATACTATAAATCTGGTTATGATGCAACAAAGACGGTTCGCTACTGGTATTCGTTCCATTAAAACTGACACCTACCATATCAGCCGGGCCGGTACTTTTGACAGAAAGATTTTTTAACTCGTTTCCTTCGGCTTTGGCGATACCTCCTCCCTGGAAATAAATACCATTAAGTGAGGAGGACAAAGTTCCATTCACCGTGATGTTTCCTATTAAATCATCACTGATGGAAGCATCAGGGGATTCATTAACAAGAATAGCGGTAACATGGGCCGTTTTTCCTGTTACTATAATACTATTGGCTTCAGAAGGCGAGCCAATGATATTACCGGTATTGCTGGAAATTCTATCGTTTATACGTAATCCTGAAACGTTAGCTTCTCCATTTTGGGCCGATATATTTAATTTAGAAATTTCATTATTGTGTAACTGTGCAGGTTCACTGACTGCATTTGTTCCACCTAATTCAATGCCTGTAAAACTGGCGTTGCCATCATCAGAAGTGAGTGTGATGTTGTTAATCAGGTTACGGTCAATCTCGGCAGACGGGTTAGGGCTAAAAGGGCAGATTGGATTTGGAGTTAAACTGATAGCCTTATAAACAACAGATCCGGGACCATTAGCACTAATCTGGTCAATCAGGTTACCGGCAATCACCAGGTTATCCCCTCCGTTATGCAAAATACCAGTAAAAGTTGCCGTAGTATATCCAAAAAAAAGAATATTGCTAATTCTGTTATTAGTTATCGCGACCGGTAAGCAGGAGAGATTTGTTATACCCCTGATAGTTGCTGTACCCAAAATAAAATTTCCTGGATCTATCTGGATATTACTGGATGGAGTAGTGCCGCCAATCTGATTTCTGCTTATTTGAACGGAAGCGTTGTCAAAGATTCGCATTCCTTCAAAGTTAGCCTGACCGCCTTCCATACGAATTCTAAAATTTTGAATTACATTATTTTCAACAATAAAAGTACCGGAGTATAAGATTATTCCATGAACGGAATGAAAGACCAAAGCCTTGTTGCCACCTGCCTGGGGAGCTGTTCCTCCAATAAAATTACCGGAAATCGTATTGTTAATATTAGACCCCGGTGCTGATTGTCCGAAAAGAATCCCAACGTCAGTTAAACCTAAACCATTTGGACTATAAATACTGTTCCCAGTAATAGTCCAATTTCTGTTGTAATTATACAATGCAATGCCATAACCGCCAGACATTATTATTTCGTTATTGATGATCTTGTTGTCCAGGTTGCGTACTGCATCGTTTGCAACACATAAAATGGCAGCCGTAGGTGAATTGATTCCCCTGATTATACAATTTGAAACTTCATTAGCTGCATTTTCAAACAAGGTGTTAAAGGGGAGGGGTTCAAGTGAAGGGCCAAAATAAATAATACCACCGGAGTATGTTGCCTGGGGAGCCGGAGGAGTATCACCTTCTACTGTACAATATCTTACTATATTATCTATTGCGCCATCAGTAAAACTGATTGCGTGGGCGTCATTTGCATTGTTTCGTATAGTCAGTTCCCTGGCAGTGCCCGATCTTCCCGGCCTTCCATCAATAATGATCCCCGTAGCGCCAATTAAATAAATAACAGGTCCGTTCGTTGCGGAAACAATAGATAGGCCAGTAGCCCCTGACGCCGGGCTGATGGTAAGTGTATTGATAAAGTGGACGCCAGGCATTTCCCTGATGATTATTGGAAAAGTTTCACTTGCAGAATTGTACCCAGGCTGAAGTTCCAGGAAAGTCGGCCCTGAAACGCCTGTGATTCTTATTTGCGCTACAGCGTCAGTGATAGAAGCATAATCTCCCGGTATCGCTTTTACACCTGATACCTGGGCCGCTGTATTTGAAGACGGTAAAAATAAAAAGAATAAATACAAAAATACAACTGCTGGCAGGCGGGTAAATTTTTTCATTTTAGAAGTATTAGTATGATAATTGTTTTTTAAACAAAACCGCTGCGATGTGGAAAGGCCAATCGATGTACTATGATTATGAAAATAAGTTTTCCAGTATGACCGGCCAACCGCCATTTCACCATCGGCGGCTTTGATTGTGGTAACGGCTAATCAGTTTTGTAAAAAACTGGTATCGCAATTGCCCTTTCCGGATTTTATTTGATTATCCAATTATATTTAAAAAAACAGCCTGCCTTTTAAATCAGGCAAGCTGTTTCTATTCTTTTCTTAATATTAATCAGATAGTTTCACTAACCTCAGTTCCCGGTGCATATCTCCCTGTATGGCTCTGAGTAAATAAACTCCAGGGCGGTAATTATTGCCCAGCTGGATGGTTGATCCTCCTGCTACATTCTGCTTTGTTTCTACCAGGCGACCAGTTATATCAAATACCTGTAGCAATACTTTTTCTTTTATTTCACTTTCACCTATGCTGATATAAAAACCCTTAGTTGCCGGGTTAGGGAAAGCCCCGATCATGAAATCCTTTGTTATAAGATTATTTGTTATTAAGTCAGGTTGACCAGGTCTTTTCTGGTTATTGTTCTTGGGCACCTTAACCGTTGCCGTAGCCGTGGAAGTGGGATTGCATCCATCATTGCTGCTGACCTTAATGGTATACACTCTTCCATTTCCATTACCAGCCCGCTCTGCTCTAACCTTTACGCTATGGTTATTCGTTATAGACCAATCCGGGGCAGTATCACCATCGCCAGTACCATTTACAGGCTCATTACTTGTGACGCTTAGTGATGAAGAAGGACTGCTGATACAATTATCTGTTAGCTGGTAATTAACAGTTATATC
>JBGTNK010000047.1:0-1633 GCA_041743125.1 Chitinophagaceae bacterium | reverse complement strand
ATAAAAATTCTTTTATAAAAGCTGTAACAGACGGATTACTCCCACCTCCTGCTTATTTTGGATTAAACGTGGCAATGAATAAGACAGGGTACGAAAGTTTTGAAACAGTACTAAACAATGGCATGCGGGAATTGACAGCAGATGAGTTTGAAGCCGCTGCTGAAAATAGCGAAGCGTTGATTTTAGATACAAGAGACAATTCTGATTTTTATAAAGGATTTATTCCCCAGTCAATAAATATTGGGTTGAAGGGCGATTTTGCACCCTGGGTAGGGGCTTTGATCATTGATGTAAAACATCCATTGTTACTGGTAACGGATGAAGGGAAGGAAGAAGAAACAGTAACAAGATTAAGCCGGGTGGGATTTGATAATTTGATGGGTCATTTGAAAGGCGGTTTTGCAACCTGGCAATCGACGGGTAAAGAAGTGGATACTGTTAACCGGATAACAGCTACAGAATTTGCAGAAAAATTGAAAATTGGAGAAGACAAGGTAATTGATGTGCGCAAAGAAAGTGAATATGCTGCGGAGCATGTAGAGGAAGCATACAACAGGCCGCTTGCAGCTATAAATGAATGGGTAAAGGATATTAATCCTTCTGAGCATTTTTACATTCATTGCGCTGGCGGATATCGCAGCATGATGGGCGCCTCCATTTTACAGGCCAGGGGTTATAGAAATTTTACAGAAGTAGAAGGAGGATTTGGAGATATTAGTAAAACAAGTGCACCTACAACCGATTTCATCTGTCAGACTAAGGTAATGAAAGAATAAAATTTTAATTTATATCCGATCATCCGTTCAATTGAAAACCAAGGGAGCCTTTTGTTATCTTCTAAAAATTTGGTAAGATCATCCGGAAGTAAGGTAATTTTCAATTTACCTATGTTCCATTTCGCTTTTGGCAGGTAAATTGAACAATCCGGGGGATTGTTTTTCTTTTTAATTGTGTCTGAATTAATCCTCATTAAACTTTTTAAGAAAAAAAATATGAGTGTAAAATATAGTTTGTGGTTATCTGTGTGTTGCCTTAGTCTGCTGTCGGCCTGCGATACCCAGGCGCAACAAACCAACCTATCCGTAGCTGAATTTGAAAAGGAAATAAAGCAAGATAAAATTCAAATCCTGGATGTTCGCACAGCCGGAGAGTATCGGACAGGACATCTTGAAAATTCGATGCTCGCCAATTGGAATGATGAAAAAGAGTTTAAGGAAAGAGTAAGATCATTAGATAAAAAAATCCCTGTTTACACTTACTGCCTGAGCGGTGGAAGAAGTGGAGCTGCAATTCAATGGTTAAATCAAAATGGATATACAGCTTTCAATTTAACCGGGGGAATAAGTGCCTGGAAAAAAGCGGGTAAGCCGGTAAAAGAAATTGAAAAAGTACAACAAATGACAATGGAAGATTACCGGGCAAAAATTTCAAAAGATAAAACTGTATTGGTTGATTTTGGAGCAGAATGGTGTCCGCCTTGTAAAAAAATGGATCCCGTAATTGATTCATTGGTCAAAACAAACGGAGTTCAGTTTGAGCTGGTAAAAATCAACGGTGGAAATCAAACGGATATTAGCAAAGAATTAAATATAAATTCATTACCAACTTTCATTATTTATAAGGAAGGGAAGGA
>JBGTNK010000046.1:0-27763 GCA_041743125.1 Chitinophagaceae bacterium | reverse complement strand
TGCAAGACCATTTACAGTGTATCCATCAAAACTCACCTGTCTGAAACCTTACACTCCAGACTATACATTGAAAAACCAGAACAAAAACTCCTTCTTGAATTATTTAATATAGATTTTAGGTGACCCAGCGAGGAAAACAGGCGAATCAACTTTTTTATTAGTATCCCAATCCAGAAATAAAGATTTTATTTGATCAGGGCAAACAAACCAGCACCAATTAAACCTCCGATCACGGGACCCAGTACGGGAATCCATGCATAGCTCCAATCACTATTTCTTTTTCCTGCAATAGGTAATATAAAATGAGCGATACGGGGACCCAAGTCCCTGGCCGGGTTGATTGCGTAACCTGTGGGGCCCCCTAATGATAAACCAATACCTATGACCAATAAGGCCACCGGTAAAGCATCAAGGGCACCTAGAGGAGTTGCAGATTTGGACATGCTTAAAGCGCCAAAAACCAAAATAAATGTTCCTGCTATTTCTGTTATTAAATTATAAATCGGATGTCGTATAGCCGGAGCCGTACTGAAAACGGCAAGCTTTAGATCCTTATCTTCTGTTTCATCGAAATGTTGCTTATAGGCTATCCAAACCACGGCAGCACCTACAATGGCTCCACTCATTTGAGCTAATATAAAAATACCCAATAAGGAAGGATCAAAATCACCAAATACTGCCAGGCCAATTGTTACGGCGGGATTTAGATGGCCACTGCCACCTAAAGTGTTTGACGCATATACGCCAAGAAACACTGCCATTCCCCAACCAAAAGTAATTACTATCCATCCACTGTTTTGACCTTTGGTTTTATTCAATACTACATTGGCAACTACTCCTACTCCCATAATGATGAGTAATGCTGTTCCGAAGAATTCACCTATAAATGGAGACATAATTTTTGGGTTTTCGTTTTATTGTTTAAAAATAATTTCATTTTTTTTATAAATTTATTTCAGAATTATTTTTAATCTTCTGCCCATGCCTGTGCCGCCTTCACTGCCTTTTTCCAATTTTTTTGCAGATCATTCCTTTTATCATCATTCATAGTCGGTGTAAATTCTCTGTCTTTTTGCCAGAACTCCTGGAGCTCATCGATGCCGGACCAAAAACCTATTGCCAGTCCTGCAAGGAAGGCGGCTCCCAAAGCGGTTGTTTCAGTTACCTGCGGCCTAATAACGTTTGATCCAAGGATATCACTTTGAAATTGCATTAATTGGTTATTAACTGTTGCCCCACCGTCTACACGTACTTCCTTTATAGGCAGGCCGGCGTCCGCTTCCATTGATTTCAACAGGTCCCTTGATTGAAAGGCTATGCTTTCTATTGCTGCCCTTGCAATATGTGCATCGGTGCTTCCCCTGGTGATACCTACTATTATTCCCCGGGCATGTTGGTTCCAATAAGGTGCTCCTAAGCCAGTAAAAGCTGGTACAAAATAAACTCCACCATTATCAGGCACTTTTACGGCCAATGCTTCTACATCTCCGGATCTTTGTATTATTTTCAATCCATCCCTTAACCATTGAACCACTGCCCCGCCAATAAAAACGCTTCCTTCCAACGCATATTGAACTTCCCCATTTATTTTCCAGGCTATAGTTGTAAGCAGGTTATTCTTTGAAGCTACAGGTTTTGTTCCTGTATTCATTAGCATAAAACAACCCGTGCCATAAGTATTTTTCACCATTCCGGGTTGGGTACACATCTGTCCGAATAACGCCGATTGCTGATCACCGGCAATGCCGCTTACCGGAATGGATGTTGAAGTAAGTAAGTTTTGGGTATGACCATATATTTCACTGCTTGACCGCACCTCAGGCAACATGTTTTCTGGTATCCCAAATAATTTTAAAAGATCCTGGTCCCAGGCAAGCGTATGAATATTATAGAGCAAAGTTCGGGAGGCATTGGAAACATCCGTGGCATGTACCTGGCCATTGGTTAGTTTCCAAAGTAGCCAGCTATCAATGGTGCCAAAACATAGTTCACCTTTTTGGGCTTTATCCCTGGCGCCTTCCACGTTGTCTAATATCCATTTTACCTTGGTACCGGAAAAGTAAGCATCGGTAACCAAACCTGTTTTTTCCTGAATAGTCTCAGCATGCCCTTGTTTCTTTAATAAATCACAATAGGAAGCGGTTCTCCTGTCTTGCCACACAATGGCATTGCAAATAGGTTGATGTGTTTGGCGGTCCCAAACTACAGTTGTTTCCCTTTGGTTAGTAATACCAATAGCTGCGATGTCGGAAAAATTAAGACCTCCTTTTAATACAGCTTCCGTGGCCACGCCAATTTGGGTACTCCAAATTTCGTTGGCATCATGTTCCACCCATCCGGGTTGAGGAAATTTTTGAGAAAATTCTTTTTGGGCAGTAGCAACAATATTTCCTTTTTTGTTGAAAATGATAGCTCGTGAACTTGTTGTTCCCTGGTCCAGGGATAAAATATATTTGGCCATGGCAATCGTTTATTGGTTTAAAATTTAAATATATTGAAATTATATAAGCCTTATAAAGCAGAAGAATTGATATTCGGATAAATGTATATTCATCTAATGCATCTTTACAATTCCGAAAAATAATTAGGGTAATCTGTAATGATGCCGTCTACTGCAAAATATTTCATTCGTTTCATGTCTTCCAATGTGTTCACCGTCCAGGGAATTAGTTTCTCATTTCTTTTATGACATTCATTTATTAATTGAGCGGTAACCATTAATAGTGCGGAGGAATATATTTTTCACAGATCAATTAGCTGTTTAAAAGACCCTTTACTATTATTAGAAGAAAAAACATCAATTATCAGTTATGGGGTATGCATCCCATCATTTACTTTAATGTGTATTGTTCTGCCAGCTTGTGGAACGTTTCAATTTGATCTTTTTCCCACTGCTCATTTTTCCCCATAACTTTAGCCATTACCGAAGCCACCTCCGGTGCTATGCGCCTGCTTTCCCGGGCATCAAGAAACAGGGCTCTGGTTCTCCTTGATAATACATCTTCCACGGTTCTTGCCATCTCATGTTCTATAGCCCAGTGTATTTGTATTTTATGAATTCTGAGATCCTTGCTAAGCCAATCTTCTTTATCTCCAGCGGTAAGCTCCCTGATCAAAGAAGCATCGCTTCCATAGAAATAAAGAGGATCAGACCAATTAGTTCTTTCGGTATAACCATGAATGTGCAATGATGCTGTTGCCGGTTTTTTTCCTTTCCATCCTAATTGTTTTTCAATTTTGTTCACCATATCTTCCCCCATTCTCCTGTAAGTTGTCCATTTGCCACCCAGAATGGTGAAAAGGTTTGATTGGGATATTACAATCTTATGGCTCCTGGAAATTTCTTTTGTTTTCTGTTCCGTACCTTTTGGGGCTGCCAGGGGTCTCAATCCTGCAAAAACACTCAATACATCTCCACGCTGGGGAGCACTGGATAAATAATGGCCTGCTGTTTCGAGAATAAATGAAATTTCTTTTTCCAACGCCTGCGGTTCTAGTGAAGGTTCTGAAACTAATGTATCCGTTGTACCCACCACTACTTTATTGTGCCAGGGTACGGCAAATAGTACTCGTCCATCGCTGGTTTCGGGTATCATCAATGCCTCAGCCGAAGAGTAAAATTTCTTATCCAGAACCAGGTGTATCCCCTGGCTAACCCGGATACTATTAGAACTTCCCGGCTTATCCATTTGCAAAATGCTATCTACAAAAACACCCGTAGCATTGACTACTGCTTTTGCGTTTACAACATACATTATATTTGTTTCTTTATCCATTACTGTGGCTCCGCAAAGTTTTCCTTCCACGTTCTTGTTCAGGTTTGTTACCTGTATATAATTAATTGCGTAGCCACCATTTTCCCAAATACTTTGTACCAGGTTTATAGCCAGCCTTGAATCATCAAATTGTCCGTCATGATATAATACTCCACCCTTTAAACCATGAGATTTTAAACCCGGTATTTTTATAAGAACATCTTTCTTTGAAATAAAAATGGAAGGGCCTAACCTTAGTTTTCCGGCAATCCAGTCATAAATCTTAAGTCCTATAGTATATTTAAGCCGGTCCCATTGTGTATAAACCGGTACAATAAAACTCTGGTCTCTTACAAGGTGAGGAGCGTTCCTGTATAATAATCCTCTCTCCACACTTGCTTCTCTTACAAGTTTTATGTCTCCCTGAGCCAGGTACCTTACGCCACCATGAACTAATTTGGTACTACGACTGGAAGTGCCTTTGGCAAAGTCTACCTGTTCTACCAATAAAGTTTTATAGCCCCTCGCAGTAGCATCCAACGCAATACCCAGGCCTGTGGCGCCACCTCCTATAACCAATAGGTCCCATTCCTTAACCGAACCAAATATTTCCTTTAAATATATCTCCCGGTCAATGTTGCCATCATTTAAAAGTGAATTAGCCATAAGCATTTCATTATTTCGAATTGTTTATAGCGAAACTAATAACAATAAAATGAATAGAAGAAAAGATAACCAGATGATAAAAGGGGCAGCGTAGTGAAGAAAAGGGAATTGAGGTAATTGTTTTGTATTTTATTAAAAGGTGTATACAATCTTTATTTGGCCTGCATTCAACATGAATATTGAATTCAGGGGTTTATCCCTATTCTCCCTTCAAATATTCTTTTATATATTGTTTCCCAGTTTACCAATTCCAACTACTTATGAAGAGAATAATCTTGCTCCTTCCTGTGTTATTATGTCTTGCTAACAAAAGCCTGAAAGGACAGTCTTCAAGTAGCTGGCCTAAAACTTTACTGTGGAGGATTTCCGGAAACGGATTGACCAATAACTCTTTCTTATTTGGCACCATGCACCTGCAGGATAAGCGACTTTTTTACTTTTCTGATTCTCTCTACCACTACCTGGAAAAAGCGGATGGATATGCACTTGAAATTGATCTGCAGGAATTCATGGATTCGGTCATCCAAAAAGTGGTAGATCAAAAACAAGAAGAATGGTTTGATAAAAAAAGGCTTAAAGGAAAAGACAAAAAGAAAATCATTGACTCGTTGGTTCAGAATGTAAAAAAATTGAACGATAAAGCGAGTAAAAGGCAGCTGGAACAGTTAAGGGATGAAAAGGTAAGGAAGGCGATGAAGAATAATGAAATGCCAACCATTATGGATGCCTACCTGTATGGAATAGCGAAAAGACAGGGAAAGTGGTTGGGTGGAATTGAAGATGTACAGGATCAGTTATATCTTTTGGATGAACTGGGAGGAGAAATTACAAGTGAGGAACTATTGTTACCGGATGCGGAATTAGTATCCTACCTGGAGAAAATGGTAGCCATTTATCTTTCTGCTGATCTTACCAAGCTAGAAAAATATACAGCCGGAAATTTTTCGCTGAATTTAGAGAATATGATGTTTCTGAATAGAAATATTAAGATGGCCCGGCGGATGGATAGCCTGGCGCAAGTCAGGAGTACATTTTTTTCCGTGGGAGCTGCCCATCTTCCGGGGGATTCCGGTGTCATTAATCTATTAAAAAGTAAAGGATATAAGCTGGATCCTGTATTTTCTTCAAAAAAAATTGATCCCGATAATTATGCCTACAAACTCAGTGAAGTGTCCTGGGTAAATGTGGAGGATGAAGAAAAAACCTACGAGGTTAAAATGCCAGGTAAAGCGTCCGATCTCAATATGTTCGACGGGGCCATTAAAATGAAATTTTATGTTGACATCACTTCGCTGACCTATTATATGTCGGGAAGTACTTTTGGCGCTCAACATGCAGATCTTTCCAAGGTAATAGAGAAATTTGCTGAAAATACGGACGGGCTTATATTAAGTAAGAGATTTATAGAAAAAACCGGTTTAAAAGGAATAGAAGGAGTTGTACTGGCAAATGATTATTATTATAAGGTTCAATATTTTGCCCGGGATAACAGAGTTTTTATATTGATTGCCGGCGGTGATAAAAAGGAAATGCTTGAAACACCCGATGTAAAAAAGTTTTTGCAATCTCTTGTTGTTAATAAAACAAAGATCGAAGAAAAACAAAAGGAATGGAGGGATTTTAATTTAGAGGACAAAGCATTTACAATCCATTTTCCAGGGAATCCAAAGCAGAACAAATCCACTGAAAAAAAAGCAGAAGGATCTGAATGGACATTTACCGTGTACGATTATATGGATCCAACTACCGGCATGTATTATATGGTGCAGGTTCGTGATCTGAGACCTGGCTATTATCTCACTGGCGATTCTGCTTATTTCAATTCCTTCCGTGAGAATCTTACCCTGGCCATAAAAAAAGTAACAGAGGAAGAGGTTACCACTTTCCAATCTTTTCCTGCATATCGCTTTAATGGTGAATCGGAAGAAGGCGATATCCGTTATAATACACTTACTATAAATCGCGGTAACCGGGTATATACATTATTTACCGGAGGTGCTCCGGGTGAAGCCAATGAATTGTATATGGATAAATTTATCAATTCATTTAACCTAAAGGAATATAAAAAAATCGAATGGCAGAAAACAAGTCCTGAAGAAAAAGACTTCTATACTCTGGCACCAGTTGAATTACCCTTATCTGATAATGACATAATAAAGGTAACGCCAGATGAAGAAAATAAGAATTCACATTTTCTGCGCTTTAATCCTTATGACGCTGTTTCTTATGAGATCTTCAAAACACCGGTATCTCCTTATTACTGGATAGGTAATGACAGTTTGTTTTTTGATAGTATGGGCATGGGTTATAAAAAAGAAAAGGATTCTGTAATGAGTAAAACACCCGTTACGAACGGAGGGCTGAAGGGTATGGAATGGGTTTTTCAAATGCATGAAAATAATATAAGAAAGAAAATCCGACAGGTCTTAAGCGGCGATACATTGTATTCGTTAATGAGCTTTATTCCATCCCAATATATTTATGGCCGCGAAGCTGCTCAATTTTTTGAAGAATTCCGGGTTACAAATGAAAAAATTAATACAGGCATTCTTAAAAGTAAAGCAGCCTTAATATTCCGGAATCTCCTTTCCGGTGATTCTTCCACTTTTGCTGACGCATCAGAAGCTATATCTATAGCCCCCTTTCAAAAAGAGGATTTGCCTTTCCTGCACCAGGGTCTTTTACATATTTACGTTGACGATACGATGGATTATAATACCCGAACAACCGATAAGATCATAAATGTTCTGGAACCATTGGCGGACAGCTCTACTGTGGAATTTATAATGGAGCACTTTAAGGAATTGACAAATGAAAAGGAGCTATTGAAGTTCGACCTTATGGAAGTGCTGGCCGGCATTAAGACCGATTATTCCTATGCTGCCTTAAAAAGTTTACTCCTTGATCACACCCCAATTAAGAAAGGGAAAAATGATTTAAGCTATCGGATCATTGATTCCCTTCAACTGGCGGCTAAATTATATCCTGAATTATTAAACCTAAGTAAAAACAACTTATATGCAGAACGAATCATCGTATTCAGCAGGTATTTGTTAGATAGTAATTTAATTTCCCGGGAAATGCTGATGCCATATAAAAACATTTTTCTACATACAGCAGATACCCTTCTTTCAATTTTAATGAATAAAGAAGAAAGTTTTCCCGGTTATCGTTATCTGGATATGTTGCACTTGCTGGCCGGGCTGAATGATCCTGCATGCAATCAGGTATTAAAAGACTATTTATCAGTTAATAGTCTTTTGATAAAAGAGGAAGCTGTAATGGGTTTATTAAAAAATCAACAGGTTGTACCTGCCTCTGTTATTGAGGTACTGGTTGCAAACAAAGCCTATCGGAGGGATATGTATACAAATCTAAAAAAGATCAATAAGGCTGCACTTTATCCCCTCAAATACAAAACACAACGTCACCTTGGCGAGTCCGATATGTATAATTATTCATTCAGTGAGGAAGAGCCCTCTGAAATGAGTTATATCGGCGAAAGAAATATATTATTTAATGGAAAGAAATGCCGGTTTTATTTATACAAGCTTGTATATACTTATGAAAGTGCCGAGGATGACAAAAAGGAAGAATATAAATACCTGGGAGTAGCGGGACCTTTTTCCACAGATCTTAAAAATTTAGAAATGGAATTCGACCTGACAGGAATATATGATGAAGAAGCATTTGATCCCAAAAACACAGACAAGCAATTAAGTGCCTATTTAAGATCAATCGAAAAAACCGGTACAAAAAAATAATCAGAAACTCAACCGGAAACTTCCAAACACGCCGAATTTTTTGGTGCTACCATTGGTTAAGGAGGTGGGTAATACCCTCCAGATAAAATCTACCCTGAATACACGAAGGATATTATCAACACCAGTGCCTATTTCCATATATGTTTTACCATCCAGGGTTTGAAACGTATTGCCTTGTTTAAAATTTAGCGCCTTATTAGCGTCTGAAAGGCTTCCCCACAAAGTTTTTGCTGTCCAGAACTGCCGGAATTTTAATTTGGGAAAAAAACGAAAAATACCATTGCCCACATTGTGCTCAAAGTTGATACCGGCATATTTATCATGAATGAATTCGTACCTGTTCATCATGTTAAATGCATATTTGTTGTAATAATATAATTCGTTACCGGGTGCAATGTCTAGCAATACATAAGGTAAAGTGCCAAAGGTCTTTCCGCTATACACCTGGAAAGAAATATTGCCTAACGGAGGTATTTTAAAATAGTCGGATATGCTGGCGGAAATTTTGGTGTACTTATAATTACTTTTTAAAATTCCGGCAACTCCCCTGGAAACATAAAATTCACTAATAGGATAAGGGCTGCCCAGGCTGGTGCGGAAAAAATTATTTTCAAGAAATCTTTCCAAATAGGCGAACCGCAATCGAAAGGATACTTCAAAAGTGGTAAGGGGTTCACGACCTTTGAAGGCGGTAAAAGAATCTTTTAATGGAATGTTTCTTAAAGGGGTAAAATTTTTATGAGTGATAGCCACCAGTTCTGATAAACCAAACCGGTGTTCATTAAAATATTCAAATCTCTTTTCTTCAACTTTCAGATATTTCACGGGCACATTCTGTTTGCGTATGGCCAGTGCAAATATGTTATCCTGCGAAACTTCTCCGTAATAACTTTGTCCCCAATCCAGGTCGTTAGTATATGAACCATACCAGTACCTCCGGGGATGTTTGGTTGGCAGGTAAAACAACTCTGCTTTCCCTTTAAATTTTTTATCCCCAAATCCATAAGCCAGGTACCAGTGGTACCACCATTTTTTATCAAATTTCTTGTTGGTGCCAAAATCAAAGCGGAGTCTCAACCCTTCCCAGGCATTTGCAGTTATCCAGTTATACCAGGGGCCTAGTTGAAAATTACCGGTGTTCAGGTAGCCAGTTGCAATAAAATTAATCTGCCGGGTCAGGCGCTGAAAAGTGGGAGCGTTCAATAAAGTATCGATCATTTTTATTATGCCGGCTTCCGTTTTCGTTAACTCTTCATGCCGGGTTTCTAACCAATAGTTCTTATCCTTATCTGTTGCCCCGGGTTGGGTAATGACCTCTTCCAACACTTTATTATGGCCCAATTCCTGAACTACTGCAGTTTCATTCACCTTTACCTCACGGTAAGTTGTTGTTTTTCTGCCTATAAATCCCGGGCTGTTTTTCCCAACAGGAGAAACATCAACCACAAATTTATCCTTTGATAAAAACCACGTAGAGTCATTGATCAACTTGTATTCCTGTATCAGGCTTAGTGTTTCTACAAAATTTACATTCGCTTCTTTTCCCAGTCGCAGGTTCATTCGTTGAATAGCAAATGAACCTGCATGTACCCAGCAATCTCCTTCAAAAGTATTAGTGCCTTTGCGCCGGGGTACAAATACCAGGTGGTAGTACCGGTGGTTATTGACCTGCTGCGTATCTATCACCCGGTAGTTATAATAAAGATCACCATTGTCACTGGCCGGGCTTACAAATTGCTTGTCAAATACGGCTACAAAGTTATTATACACATTTACGTTCTGGTCCATACCTCCCAGGTATTTCACAATGCTTTCATTCTTTATTCCGTTTGTATTGACCCCCTTAATTATTTCTCTGCGCTTCAGGGGCTTTTTCTGGTAGTAGTAGTCGGAAATAGTTTCAGTGAGATAAGTAGGGAGGTATTTAATCCCTTCTGTACTGTCGATATTTTGTTTTATCAGTTCGCCTACCGGGCGCAGGGGTTTGAATTTGGCGATTCTTGCAAAATTAAAATTCTTGATGTCGAGCTCCAGTTTATTGTAAAGTTCATAAGAGAAATTGTCAAACCGATAGCGGTCATTCCGAGGCTTATTCTGAACAATCTTTCGCCATACCAGCAAGCCTTTGTTCACTTTGGTTTTTACTTTCACTCCTTCATTAAAGGTTCCCCTTTCTAACAGGAGGGTTACATTAATTGAATCTTTATTTTTTTCAATAGGTAAAAAAAAGGGTTGATAACCCACACAGGTAATGATAAGCGTATCAGATGGCCATTGGGCAAATCCAAATAAAAAAGCTCCTGCTGTATCAGTAAGTTCCCCGATCCTTGTATTTTGAAAGGTAACGGATGCAAAAGGGATGGCTTCTTCACTGTGCGAATCCTTTATTTTTCCGCTGATAATCTTTTGCTGGGCAGAAACATGGGCCGCCATCAGGAAGAGGGCGAAAAAAAACAAAGTAGGGGAGTACCTTTTATTTATAAAATTCATGAATTGCAAATCTACTGACTGCTATCGGTTTATTGAGTCGGCTATTCTATTTAGGAGGATTTTAGGAATTGTATTTGGAAATATAGAATTCAGTCGTTTACTTTGTATTTCAAAGTGCTTTTTATGAGCGAACAAAACCAATATGACGAAAGTTTACAGGAGGTCAGGGATATCCGCCGCCTGATGGAGCGTTCCAGTCGTTTTATTTCATTGAGTGGATTGAGTGGTGTAGCAGCAGGCATATTTGCCATCATTGGTGCCATTATAGCCAGGTATTTAATTCTTGATGAATATTACCATGATTATGACGCCAGGGGATATTTTAATAAGGAGGATTTCAAATTATTAAAGTTGCAGTTAATCGTGCTGGCCACCGGGATTTTTGCCGCCGCTTTTTTTTCCGCTTTTTATTTTACCTGGAAAAAATCAAATCAACAGGGGCAATCAATCTGGAACCCCGTTTCCAAGCGGCTATTTTGGAATATGACCATTCCGCTGGCAGCAGGTGCATTTTTTATTATGGGAATGCTACAGCATATCGAATGGAGGTTCGTAGCGCCTGCCTGTCTTGTATTCTATGGGTTGGCCCTGGTAAATGCCAGTAAGTATACACTGACGGATATACGGTACCTGGGTTATTGTGAAATAATTACAGGACTTATCAATTTGCAGTGGATCGGGCATGGATTATATTTTTGGGCTTTTGGTTTTGGCATATTGCATATTCTGTATGGCATTCTCATGTGGTTTAAGTATGAGCGGGTGCAGGTGGACAATGAACGTAACCAAGGGTGATGAAGTTGATGTAAAAAGTTCTTTATTGAGAAAGTTGATTTTGAAGGGGGCCGGCTAAGGCAGTGCTGAACATTGTTGCGTCGCACTCATTTGCAGCAGGATCTATAATAAAATAAAAATAAAATTTTGGTCCTTATTGCTTGCCGGGCAGGCTGGCTATTACCTTTTTCCACTGGCTGAAAATAAGTTATGAAGAATCCGATAACAGGTTTAAATAAAGTTTTTGATAATCGCATCCGTTTGGGTGTTATGAGCATTCTTATGGTTAATGAAGAAACCAGTTTTAATGATTTGAAACAAATGCTGGAAGTGACGGATGGCAACCTGGCCACCCATCTCGTAAGCCTGGAAGAAAATGGATATATCAAAGTGCACAAGGGCTTTATAGGCAGAAAAACCAATACAACTTATTCGGTTACCAAGAGCGGGGAAAAGGCATTTACAGATCACATAACAGCGCTGGAAAATATGATTAAAGGGGTAAAATAATTTTTTTTGACTGTATACTTTGAAATGCAAAGTACTTTCTTAATATGAAAAAGGAATTAAAACAAATACGCAGTTTGATCATATTTTTTATGCTCTCCCTTTTCCTGAGCGGATTAACTGCTATTCCCCTGGAAACGGAACTTGTTTTTCTTTCCCGGTGCTTTTCTTATCAAACGCCGGTTGGTCCTTGGTTAGAAAAAGTAAGATCAGCAATTTCATATGCAAATAGCCACTTCCCTTTTCTGGCATATGGATACGACTGGCTTGCTTTTGCCCATTTCATACTGGCCATTCTTTTTATCGGGCCGTTGAAAGATCCTGTAAAGAACAAATGGGTAGTAGAGTTTGGGATGATTGCCTGTGTTCTGATTATTCCTTTTGCACTTATTGCAGGTCATTTCCGGGCTATCCCAGTGGGCTGGCGGTTAATTGATTGTTCATTCGGAGTGTTGGGTTTGATACCATTAAGTGTCTGCAGGAGTAAGATCAATTGTATTGAAAATTTGGTCAGCAAAAATGCATCTGTATGAAAAATTATCTGAATCATCAAAGTATTGCATGCGTTGCTAACAATGCCTTTATGTTTCCGGTTTGCATGGTCATTTTCAAAAATTGTTATTCCATTGCCGATGATTTGAATAAAATATTTATTTGCGCTACCAGCACTTCATTTTGAAGGAAATGAAATGTAGAAAAAACATCAGAATTCTAATGAAACAAAAAACAATTTCTTTTCAATCCCGGTTAAGCAGTCTTAAGTATGCGGTCCGGGGTATTTCCAGGTTTCTGATTGAGGAACCCAATGCAATCCTGCACCTCGGTGCTACCATCCTTG
Organism: Chitinophagaceae bacterium; assembly: GCA_041743125.1. Taxonomy (GTDB): domain Bacteria; phylum Bacteroidota; class Bacteroidia; order Chitinophagales; family Chitinophagaceae; genus Terrimonas_B. Next base: position 14,969 of record JBGTNK010000046.1, on the reverse strand, counting down.
TAATTATTGCCGCAGGTTATTTTGATGTGTCCAATTATGAAATAATCGCTTTGGTTATAGTTGCCGGGTTGGTATGGGTAGCAGAAATTTTCAATACGATTATAGAGAGAATTATGGATTTTATATCAGCAGAAAGAAAACCTGAAATAGAATTTATTAAGGACCTCTCAGCTGCTGGGGTTCTTGTTTCCGCTTTTGTGGCAGTTGTAACCGGCGCTATTATTTTTATACCTAAATTTTTTTAAAATGTTTTCTAAAGTGCTTCATAAAAAATATATTTCCCTGAACCCGACTATGGAACATTTGCTTATCGTTTCCTGTGGGTTTAGCTGCATACTCTTGGGTATCCGAATGGTAATTACAAGAGATATTACCTATTTGTTTTTAACATGGAACCTTTTTCTTGCCGTTGTTCCCTACGTTATTACACAATGGATGACATCAAATCCCGCGATATTAAAAAACAGGATTAAACTGGGCGGAACTTTGTTTTTATGGTTATTGTTTATCCCTAATTCCTTCTATATCCTTACGGATCTTTTTCACCTGGAACAATTTGATACGGCGCCTAAGTGGTTCGATTTGTTATTAATATTTTCATTTGCCTGGAACGGTATGGTACTGGGAATTATTTCTATCAGAAGAATAGAAATGATTTTGAAAAAAATAACCGGCTATGGCTTTTCTCTCTTTATCGTTTTATTAGTGATGTGGCTGAATGCGTTTGGAATATATATCGGACGCTACCTGCGGTTTAACAGCTGGGATATATTCACCCAACCTTTTTCTCTTTTCAGGGGAATGTTTGAAGTATTGTTTCATCCTCTTCAAAACAAGATGGAATGGGGTATGACAATAGTGTATGCCATTTTCATGACCGTTATATACATCACCATAAAAAAAATGAGTGAATTTTTTTACAACAATATCATAACAAATAATAAAAATTAAAAAATGGAAACAACTGCAACAAATATCTGGCAAAAAAGCAAATTGCTGATCAAAGGTCTTTTGATCAGCGGGCTGGTGTTATTATTGCTTATACCTGCGTTTATGGTTCAAAATGTGATCAGTGAAAGGGAATCGAGACAGAAAGAGGCTGTGGCGGAAGTGAGCAGCAAATGGGCAGGCCGGCAAAATATCAGTGGCCCTGTTTTGGTGTTACCCTATACTGAATCTGTTTCCGGGGAAAATGGGCAATCAGTTACAGTAAAAAAATTAGCCTATGTATTACCTGATATTGTAAACATTGAATCATTTGCAAAACCCGAGCAGCGTCACAGAGGTATTTACCAGGTGATTCTTTATTCTTCAATAACCAAAATGAGTGGCAGGTTTAATCCAATTTCATTGCAGCAATTAAAATTAGATGCTTCCCGGGTCTTATGGAATGAGACCTATATCATCATTGGTTTGGCAGATAGCAAGGGTCTAAGGGAAGAGATCAGGATTAATTGGAATGATTCAACACTGGTGCTTAGTCCCATTTCTGTTGATAATGCAGTAATGAAAGAGGGTTTTGCCACCCCGGTTACTATTATGCCTGATCAAATCAACCAGTTTGATGTAACCATTAATGTGAATGGATCGGAGCAATTATTATTTACCCCGGTGGGTAAAGAAACAACGGTGAAATTAACATCCTCCTGGCCTCATCCCAGTTTTACGGGAGGACAATTACCTGATCACCAGGTAAGCGATACAGGATTCGTAGCTGTATGGAAAAGCATGGCTCATACCAGAAATTTTCCCCAGGCATGGAAGGAGACATCATATAATCTTCAATCGGCTTCATTTGGCGCCGATCTGTTCATTCCGGTAAACGGTTATCAAAAAACCATGCGTTCCGTTAAGTATGCCATTTTATGTATTATACTTACGTTCGCTGCTTTCTTCATCATTGAAACTGTAAACAAAAAATCAGTACATCCGTTTCAATATGCATTGATAGGCCTTGCTCTTATACTCTTTTATACATTACTATTATCCTTTTCAGAATATATCGGTTTTAATGCTGCTTATCTTGTTGCCTCGGCAGCCACCATCGCATTAATTACCTGGTTTGTAAAAGGAATTCTGCAATCCTCACGGCTCACTACCTTATTAGGAGTAGTGTTGATGCTGATGTATGCTTATATTTTTACCATTCTCCAATTGCAGGATTATTCCTTATTGCTGGGAAGTATTGGCTTGTTTCTAACGCTGGGAGTTATCATGCATTTTGCCAAGAAGATTAAGTGGTGATAAATTCTAAAAGTAATTTATCCATATCCGTAACCATGCAGGCAAAAAGAATTCCCCGCTGATGCGGGGAATTTTATTATGAAATACTTTGTTATTCCCGGAAAGGTTTAAAAATCAACTCCCATTGCAAAATACCACATCGGTTTGCCCCGGAATACACCATTCATTTCCCAAGCGGCATCTACCCGTATAAAATAACCCAGCAATGTACTCCTGGCACCAACACCATATCCCCCGGCAAAAGGACCGACACCTCCTGATTTTATCCGCACACTAAATGGATTACCCTGGGAACCGCTATACACACTCTGGGGTCGCCTGATATTTTGAATTCCGCCTACCCATGCAGATCCAATATCAAAAAACTGAACCACCTGGAAATTCCGCAGGAAGGCATTGTTTATCGGTTTATTAAAGAAAGTGGAAAATATGGGTACGCGGAATTCACTGTTTATTACAACAGCATTATTACCATGTGCAGCATTTTGTTTAAATCCTCGCAGGTTTACAGCCAGCGATTGATAAGTATAATTGCCGGCAGGCCGGTTGCCGTCGTTGAATTTAGGTGAAAACCAGTTGTCAACGCCTCCCAGGTAATAGATCACTTTCTGATCCCCGAATGAGAAATCACCTGCCGCCCGAACCGCCCAGATCAGGTTTCGGTACAACGGCTGGTAATGACGGGCATCAAACCCGGCATTAAAAAGGAACTTACCTTCCTGGTTTGCTTTGCTCATCTGCGTAAACCAATCGGCAAATATTTTATACCGCAGACCATGCCAGATATTTGTAGCCGGGTTAATAGTATTATCATGTACATATTCCAGGCTTACCTGGCCATAGGTTCTTTTAAGATCCGGAACTTTGATCGTTTGCGAATTAGTTGAACTCATGACTATCCTGTCAAAACGAGGCCCAACAACTGCTCTTAAACTTCTAACCCTATCAAGCGGATATTTTAAAGTAGCCAGGTAATAACTTGCAAATTGCTTGGCCTGCCCGGTAATGGGAGAATTGTTAAACAGAACTGTGGCCAGAACCTGTGCACTACTCCTGTAGTACATGGCACCCCAATCAAATCTTTTTCTTTGATTAGTAAAGGAGAACATAACATCATTATCTCTCAGGTTAGGAGCAATCCGGATGCCACCAGTAAATTTATAATCTTCCATAAGATCAGAAGTTCCCATCCGGATCATACCATTAAAGTCGCCACCATTGGAGAGATAAACAGGTCCGCCCCCACCAGCATAGGGCTGAAATTTATTTACGGCTAACACGGAATTGTTGAACCCCGTAACTACATAATCTGTAAAATATTTGGGAGGACGATATTCATACAACTTGGCCTTGCTTAGCAGCGGAACTTCGCCAATTTCGGTGGATTCTACCACCCTTCCTAAACGGGAACTATCTTTTTTCTCATTATCAAATTCACTTTGAAAGAAATCCGATTGTTTATTGGCATCAGGTTTTTTTTCATCCTGCAAAGGAGAAGTCCTGTTTCGGTTTCTTTTATCCTCATCCATTTGCTGCTTCATGTACTCTGTAGGCCGGGCATTGATATTACGGCGGCGCAATACATTTTCATCAACCCGCAACCGGTACAATAATTTTACATCCCCCAGTTTTACTACTTCACTCACCTGCTGGTTGTCGCCTGCCGTTCTTGTTTCCAGCATGCTGCTCTGGTAGTTGGTCAAAGGAAAGATATATGATGAATCATTGGTAATGGAAACATAACCTACCGAGTCTATATCCGTCTTATTCCATTCAGACAGTAAGCTATCTACTTCAGCCAGCGGAGGATTACGCAAAACTTCATCACCAATAAAAACCAGTGTATCTAATCCCGCTCTCTCCGTTCGGAAAAATCCGGCATACCGGTTGTTGATACCATTCTCATCACTGATAAAGGTAAAATGGGAGGTATTGTATTGAGAAGGAAATCTTGCATTACCACGGTTAAGCGCAGTAAGCTGAGATATTTGTTTGAACTCAGATTTATTCCAATTGTCTACTAAAAAGATATTGAAACGCTTGCCAGGCAGGGAATCATCGCTGGTACCTGCTGTGGCTGAAGGCCGGTTACTGGAATACAGGATACCCGTCTTATTTGGAAATGCTACAAAAGATGGATCAAGATCGTCATAAACATCATTAGTGATCTGGTCATAAGACTGTTTATCTATCTTATAAACATAAATATCAGTTTGACCGCTCCTGACTGCACTCATCACCAGGGTATTGGCATCCAGCATATACTTCATATCCTGCACCTGGTTGAACATGGGTAGTTCCTGCTTTATTATTTTTAAGCGGTTGACCACATCATAAACAAACAGTTTGAGCTTACCTTCCTCACTATATAATACAGCCAGCCGGGTTCCTTTGCCGTCCCAGGCGATAATGGGATAGTTGGGATTAATTTCATCTCCCTTTGAACGTGTTCCGTATTTCAACAATACTTTTCGGTTAACAAAATTTTCCATCAGTACCACGGAATATTTACCCTGGTGAAATTCTACTACCGCATAGGTGAAGCTTTTGAGATTAGGATGTGCATTAAAGCGGATATAATCTTTTTTACCAATCACCTCGCTGATGGATAGCTGGCCTTTAGGTGTATTTCTGCGACCCCGCAGATCTTTATAATACTGCTGCGGTATTTCAACCATAAAATCTTTAAGTACCGCTTTAAATTTTTTCTTTGTTATTTTTTGAGATGCATTATTAAGGTTTCGGTAGATCCGGCTCAGGTATAAAAAGTATGTCACTTTTGTTTTGCCGTATTTATCAGCTATATATTTCCAGAAGGCATGGCCTGCCAGGTTGGGTTTATCAAAGGCAAACTGGTAAAAATTGTTGTATTTGCCCGCAAGCATAATGGATCGGAGATCATCGTCAAGTGAAGGAGACCAGTTTTCTGCCGCATATTCAATATAGCCATCGGTAAGCCATTTAGGAAGGTCAAGTAATGCCTGGTTTGCAGCAAACTCCCCAAGATCATCACCAAAAAGTTGATTCTCTACTAAAACTCCTGCCAGGCCCTGTCGTATTTGCCGGCGCAGATTATTGTGGTTACCATCAAAATATACAAGCAATTTATTGTTAACTAATTTAGTAATGCCACCTGTATTTTGCCAATCAATACCCAAACCTATGTTGGATTGTTGCATCTCATCGAAATTATTGTAAGCAACAATATTTATCCTTCTTTGCAGACCATATTCTACAAACTCTTCAATACTGGGCAATTCAGTTTCAGCTATCTGGGCCACATATTTACCCAGTCCTAATCCATCCTGGCTGAAATAAGTATTAAAATTTTCGGTCTGATAATATTTCCATTTGAATTTTTGAAATTGCACCCGGTTTTTTCCAAATTCTATGGTATTCACCTGGGCGTTTAACCCTGTTGTTATAAGAATAAACAGGGAAAAAGACAGGTAATATATTTTAGTCATAAAAGCTTGTCTGTTTGTAGAATAATAAATCGTTGTTTTTTCATCAGGTGTTGCCTCGTCCTGTATGCAGTTGGTATCTAAGGTATATTTGTTCAAAATGCGAATGTTCCGGCCGGAAAACAAATTTACCGAAATCAGGTTTATATTTAAAAGTACGAATCGAACCTGATAAAAAATTCATTATAAAAACAGTAGAAATTTAAATTTCCAGATCGAAATACCAGTAAAACACAATAGAAATTAAGCTTATCTGATTAAAATACCATCCATGTTAACTGTTAAAACTTTTACTTTTAATCCTGTACAGGAGAATACCTACGTTTTGTATAACGAAAAAAAGGAGTGTTGCATTATAGATCCGGGCTGTTATTTTCCAGAAGAAAGGGACCGATTAAAAACGGACATTGAAAAGACAGGCTTAGTTCCCATTTTGCTGCTTAATACGCATTGTCACCTCGACCATATTTTCGGTAACAAGTTTGTTCATGGTACCTGGGGGCTGAATTTGCATCTTCATCATAAAGAAAAACAGGTTCTGGATGCGGGTCCGGCCTCCGGCCTGCGGTTTCAATTACCTTTTGAAAATTATGAAGGACCATTAGTCTTTTTAAAAGAAGGAAGCGATATCCTCATTGGAGAGGAGAAACTTGAAATATTATTTACGCCTGGACATTCACCTGGCAGCATTTCATTTTATCATGAAGCAGGAGAATTTGTTATTGGTGGTGATGTTTTATTTAATGGCAGCATTGGAAGAACGGACCTGCCGGGCGGCGACTATGATACGCTGATTAATAGCATTCAAGCCAAACTTTTTACGCTTCCTGATAATACAAAGGTTTATTCCGGTCATGGCCCCATGACAACAATTGGTTTGGAAAAAATGAATAATCCGTACGTAAAACTTTATTAACACACTTTTTACAAGATCAGCCTGGTTGCTCCTTTTCTTCAATCCGTCCGTCGGCGTAGCCAATTATTACCGTTTGCGCCATATCTATAAATAAACCCGTTTCTACAACGCCGGGTATCAGGTGCAATTCCGTATTCAATGCAGTTGCATTTTTAATTTTATCCATTTTACAATCCAGGATATAATGGCCATTATCTGTAATAAAAGGGCGGTCACCATTCTGGCGCAATTCCACTTTTTTACATCCCATTTGTATGATTTTTTTCTTTACCTGTTTCCATCCATAAGGGATTACTTCTACCGGGAGCGGGAAGTCGCCCAGGCAGGAGACCATTTTAGTATCATCGGCAATGATGATTAATTTCTCAGAGGCGGCAGCTACCATTTTTTCAAGTAACAAGGCGCCTCCGCCTCCTTTTATTAATTGGAATTGTTCATCAATTTCATCGGTTCCGTCAATTGTGAGCTGAAGAGAATCGGCATCATTCAATTCTATAGTTTGAAGGCCGGCTTCCGCAGCTAAGTTTTTCGTTTTTGATGAAGTTGGTACAATTTTTATTAAAAGCCCCTGCCGGCAACGAACGGCCAATTCCTGTATCAACCAGAAAACAGTAGAACCCGTACCCATACCCATGATACTATTTGGAGGAACCAGGCCAGCTGCATATTGGCCCAATTTCATTTTTATTTCATCCTGGCTAAGCATATTATAATCTATATATTAACTTACCTATAAAGGGAAGTTTTTCTAATTCCTTTTTTTCAATTTTAGTTACAAATAAAACAAATAAGCCCAAAAGCAGGGTAGCAGTGCCCACATTGAACCACCGGTTATCCCAGATCCATATAAGGCTGCGATGAAAAGCATACAACAATACGACAAGCAATAAATAAGATAACAGTTTTTTGCGGGCATAAGGAACGGGATAATTCTTTTGACCAAGTAAATAACTCGCAATCATCATTAATAAATAACAACTGAAAGTGGCAATGGCAGCTCCCAGATAATGCAATTTTGGGATCAGTAATATGTTTAATACAATGGTAATAATAGCACCGCCGATAGTAATTGCTGCTCCCATCATATTTTTATTAGTGATCTTGTACCAGATGCTGAGATTGTAATAGACACCCAGGAATATATTTCCTAACGCAAGCAATGGCACTATGTTTAAACCATCTGTCCAGGCCGGTTTATCAATAGCCAGAAAAAACCAGGAAACCGCATCAATATATAAACTGATTACAAGAAACATAAAGCAGCAGGCGATCACAAAAAATTTCATGATCCTGGCATAGGTACGGGGGGCATTCTGGTCCTTGCTCTGTTTGAAGAAAAAGGGTTCTGCCGCCATCCGGAAGGCTTGTATCATAATAGTGATAAGAACGGCAAGCCTGTAAATATTACCAAAGATCCCAAGTTCATGTTTAGCTTGTTCTTCAGGCAGGTCAACCACATGCTGATAAATCAGGCGGCTGAGCATGTCATTAATCATGCCTCCCATGCCCACAATAACCAGAGGATAAGAATAATGCATTACTTTTTTCCAGAGAGCAGAATCAAAGTTGAAATTGATCTGGGAAAATTCTTTTCGAAGTATTAAGAAGGTCAATATGCTGCCCGCTAAATTCCCTATCAGGTAATAGCCAATTCCTACATCTTTATTATAAAATGTTCCAATGAAGGTATCCGGATGGTTTTCTACATATTTAGGAAGAATAGCAAGAAACAAAACTACTACCGCTATATTTATAAGTACGCCGGATATCGTTGCAAAGGCATAGCGTACCGGGCGATTCTCTTGCCGCAACCTGGCAAAAGCCAGTGTGCTGATGGCATCAAAAAAAATAATAGCGGCCATCCAGGTTATATATTCAGGATGTTGTTCAAGATTGGCCCAGCCTGCAATAGAATCTTTAAATAAGAGTATGAGGCAAGTGAAGAAGATAGTAGAGGAAATAAGGGATAAGGATAAAGTGCTGTATAGTTTTTTTTGATCACCTTCTCCTGAGAAACGGAAATAAGCAGTTTCCAGTCCATATGTAAACAGTACATTTAAGAAAGGAATGATGGCATAGATCTGCGTGAGGTCAGCAGTTTTTGATGGTTGAGCGAAAAGGAGGGGCAAGGTAAGGTTCATTAAGTAGCCCAAAAAACGCCTGGTGATGGTTGGAACACCATACCATAATGTTTGACCTGCCAGTTTTTTTATACCACTCAAATTACCGGATGTTTAACCGCAAAAGTAAAGGGTCACGACTCAAAAAAGGCAACCCGACATTTTCATTTTCCATTTTCTGATTTGCAACCCTTTTATCCTTTCAGCTATCTTTACAAAAAAGTTATATATATAGCAGGCAATTATCATGGCACACAAAACCAGGCCGGGATAATAGTAATATGCTTCTGCTTTCAACTTCAAAAAAAATAATCAATGAAAAAGTTTTTCCTGCTTAATTGTATAGCCATGATATTTTCAGCAGCAATCTTTGCACAGGCTTATGATGGCAATATCGATTATGAAAAGAAAAAGCAACAGGCTATCGCAATTGATTATGCTTATTCACAGGAAGCAGTAGAAAATGCTTTTGTTCAAAAAATGGAGCAGGCAGGCGCAAAGGCAAAAACGGAAAAAGGGATGTTCAACAGGGATAAAGGGTTTATCGTGTTTAATAATGCTATGGTATCTGACATTGCGGATAATAGTATGGATTACATTATTAAGGTGGATCGAAAAAGCCGCAGAGACAAGGATGAAACAACGCTCTACCTTATTATTTATAAGGAGGGATCTAATGCTCTGGCCGCTATGGATAGCTATACCGTTGGAAAAGCGAAATCTTTTCTTAATAGCCTTGTACCGGACATTGAAGAAGCTACCCTGGAGATACAGATAAGGGAACAGGAAGATGCCCTGGTGAAAGCAGAGAAAAAATATAAAAACCTGCAGGACGACCAGCAGAGCCTGGAGAAAAAGATCAAAGGATTGCAGGATGATCTTCAAAATAATATAAAAGACCAGGAAAATCAGCAAAAGGAAATTGAGGCACAACGGCAGATACTTGAAGAAAAGAAAGGAAAAAGAAGGGATACTCTGTAGGTTTCAGGGCCGGCCAAATCGTTCATCTTTTATAAAGGAAGAATCGGTAAGGGTGCGTAAAAAAAGAGAAAGATCATTCATTTCATTATTTGTCAGTTGAATTCCATTTTTAAGAAGGGGATCGAGTGTAGCACTTTGCTGAACGCCGCTTCTGTAATGATTAATGCACTGGCTTAAAGTATTGAACCGCCCATCATGCATATAATTGGAGGAGATATAAACATTTCTCAACGAGGGTACTTTAAACTTTAAAGAATCAGCTCTGTTTCCTGAAATTCTCATCTTTCCGGCATCTTTTAAAAAATCATTTTCACTTAACCCAATATTGCGAAAACTGTGATCCGTGAACAACGGTTCTGTATGGCAACTATTACAATTGGCCTGGAAAAGCCGGTAGCCATTTTCTTCCTGGGCTGAAAAATTGATTTGCCCCTTTTTATAGCGGTCATATTTGGAATTGGCTGAGATCAGTGTGCCGGTGAATTGTGCAAGGGCTTTTAAGATATGCTCTGACCTTATTGATTCTGCCTGAAAAACATTCTTAAACTGGCGGCGGTAATCGGGATCACTTTGCAATTTTTTAATTACCGGGGTAAAAGATTCTGCCATTTCAGCAAGGCCGGTTATGGGTTGGACAGCTTCATCCATCAATGAATTAAATTCTCCATCCCAATGAAATTTATCCTGCCAGGCAAGATTGAACAGGCCCGGAGCGTTTCGCAAAGTATGAGAACCGTTGTAGCCATGGCTAAGATCATGCTCATATGTGCCAAAAGCAGCAATTTGTTGGTGACAGGAGGAGCAAGGATAATTTCCATCTAAGGATAAGCGGCCATCATAAAAAAGGCGTCGGCCCAATTCAATGCCCTCCTTTGATAATGGGTTATCAGAAAAATTATAAGCAGGGTTAGGAAATCCTTCAGGAATTTCCTGTTGGATAAATGTGAGAGGGGGCGGGTTTTTATATTTATTGCAGGATCCTAACAGATTGGAAATAAGAACTGCAGAAAAAATAATTAGTAATATGATGAGAAGACTTTTTTTCAAAGCGATGTGTATTGTTTTTTAACCCTGTTGGAATCCATGAAAATACAATTCGGAATCCGAAATTAAAACCTTGCCTCTTCAATTATAATCATTACAGGTCACCAGCCCTGAATTTTTTTCTGCCGGATTTTATTTCTGATTTTCTTTTTTTAGTGTCTATTCGTCTTTCTTTTTCCCCCCGGCTTACCCTGGTTGCGATCCGCAATTTTTTTCTTATAAGCGCACCGTTTATTAAGGAATTGATCTTTTCAATAGCCTCAGATTTATTGGCAAATTGCGTTCGGTGAGACTGAGTCTTCACCTGTATAAATCCTTCCCGTGTGATTCGGTTATATAATTTTTCTTTCACCAAAATCTTCTGTTCGGGTGAAAGTAGTCCTGACTCATCAACTGGCAGGGATGCGATAACGGCAGTTTCTACCTTGTTAACATTCTGGCCTCCTTTGCCACCACTCCTCGTCGTCTGGAAAACAATTTCTTTGGTAAAATCAATCATGGTTTATTAGTTGTACGGTATATGAGGTTCTATATTTTTGTGGCTTATTAAAGATACAAATTATGAGGGCAGTCATTCAACGGGTTTCCCGGGCCGGTGTTTCAATTGCCGGTAGTATTCATGCCTCGATACATGAAGGATTGCTTGTTTTCCTTGGTATTGAAGATGCTGATACGCCGGATGATGTTGAATGGTTAAGCAATAAAATTATTAATCTTCGCATTTTTGATGATCAGGATGGAGTCATGAATATTTCTTTAAAGGAAACAGGTGGTGATGTTCTTTTGATCAGCCAGTTTACTTTGCATGCTTCTACCAAAAAAGGCAACAGGCCTTCATATATCAAAGCAAGTAAGGCAGAGTTGGCTATTCCGGTTTATGAAATAATGATCAAACAACTTTCAGATGCCCTGGGAAAACAGGTGAAAACCGGAGAATTTGGAGCTGACATGAAAGTAGAATTGTTAAACAACGGACCCGTCACCATTATAATAGACACAAAAAACAGGGAATGAAAGACTCAAAAAAGTAGGTGAGTTATTCATAATCCTTTTTATGGTACACCGATCTTACCGGAGTAGGATTTACCATCGGCCATTTGTACCATCATAAAAAAAAGTTTTTCATTTACGGTGATGCGGAATATAAAGCTGGGCGCATTGATGTTTTTTTCCTCTATTATTCTGTTCCCTCCGGAGGTCCAAACCATCACATTCTTAATATTCTTAACGCTTTTGATAGTTACCTGTTTACCTGATGTAAGCACCTGGTAAGGTTTTTCATTTTTTTCCTCAGGAAATTTGTTTCCCGGCTGTGCCTGTACTACCGTTGAAAAAAAGGCTAAGACAAATAAGATAAACACCTTTCTGAATAATAACACCATCATAGAATATACCTTTTGTCAACCAGCAGCACTGTTGTGTGGAGCAGCACTGAGATGGTTTTGAACATTGATTTTATAGCTTCAAAAGGTACGGAGTTCGGTTTGGGAGGCTATAACGGCAATAATCATGCTATATTGCAAAAGCTTTCTAAAAAAAATGTTATGACAATCCAGGAGGCCCAGGCTGATATAGATCATTGGATAAAAACAATTGGTGTGCGGTACTTCAGCGAGCTAACGAATATGGCGATACTAACTGAAGAGGTAGGAGAGCTGGCCAGGCATATCGCCCGGATATATGGAGATCAGTCTTATAAGGAAAATGAATTTTTTTTTGATAGGATCAAGGACAATGATTTGGATCCTGTAGCGGATGAACTGGCCGATATACTATGGGTAGTCATTTGCCTGGCTAACCAAACAGGTGTAGACCTTACCAAAGCCCTTCGAAAAAATTTTGAAAAGAAAAATATAAGAGATGCTAACCGGCATCAACAAAACGAAAAATTAAAGTAACCAAAGGCAATACCAATATTGGCATTATTTTTTTAATGTTAGCTTATGGCTTTTAAAATTATCTGGAATAGTATCAAGTATGCATTTGACCAGTTTTTTGAGCGAAACATTTTAAAGCTTAGCGCCGCCCTGGCCTACTATACTATTTTTTCATTACCAGGTCTTATCATTATTATCATCTGGGTAAGTGATATATTTTACGGACATGATGCTGTGGAGGGAACAGTATATGGACAAATTTCTAAATTGGTAGGATCGGATGCAGCCTTACAGGTGCAGGAAACAATTCGCAATGCTACTTTATCCACTGAAGGTAGTTTTGCAACAATTGTTGGACTGGTAACTTTAATTATTGGCGCTACAAGTGTTTTTGGAGAAATCCAGGACTCCATCAATCTTATCTGGAGGTTAAAATCTAAACCCAAAAAAGGCAGGGGTTTCCTGAGGCTGATCATAAACCGTTTATTATCCTTTTCCATAATAGTATCATTGGGCTTTTTATTATTGGTTTCTCTGATAATGAATGGAATTATGGAAGCGCTGATTGATCGGCTGACCCAGATCTTTCCTGAAACCCAGGTAATAATCGCTTATATTTTTAATCTGGTACTTACTTTTATTATTATATCCCTGCTGTTTGGGCTTATATTTAAGGTATTGCCCGATGCCCGCATTGAATGGAAGCATGTGCGGGCAGGGGCTTTTGCTACTGCCCTGCTTTTTATGGGGGGTAAATTTTTAATCAGCTACTACCTGGGGCAAAGTAAAATGTCTTCTGCATACGGCGCGGCAGGATCCATTATTGTTATTTTGTTATGGGTATATTATTCCGCCATCATTCTCTATTTTGGTGCAGCATTTACCCGCGGGTATGCTATTTGTTCAGGGTCGCATATTTATCCAAACAATTATGCAGTTTGGATTGAGCAGGTGGAGGTGGAAACAAAAAAAGATCTGCAGGATACTAAAGCATCTACTACAAATGTGTCGGAAGAACAGGTGCATCCGGATGTTTTAAACAAGCTAAAGGAAAAGTGAAATAATCATTCTGGAATTGTTCCTGTTTTCATTAAGATAAAATCCTGCAATTGCTGGTAACCCTTCAAATGGTTTCAATTCGCTTCATTAAATCTTAGTCCTTATTTTTGCCGCCTTATGGCAAACGATTCAAATAAATTTCAGGCGATCATTTCTCATTGTAAAGAATATGGCTTCATTTTTCCCAGCAGCGAAATCTACGACGGTCTGCAGGCGGTGTATGATTATGGCCAATGGGGAAGTGAATTAAAGAAAAACATCAAAGACTTTTGGTGGAAAAGTATGACGCAGCTCCATGAAAATATCGTGGGGATTGATGCAGCGATCTTTATGCATCCTGCTACCTGGAAGGCAAGCGGCCACGTGGACAATTTTAATGACCCCATGATTGATAACAAAGACAGCAAGAAGAGGTATCGTGTTGACCACCTTATAGAAGGACATGCTGAAACCATGGAAAAGGAGGGTCGTCATGACGAAGCGAAAGGAATGCTGGAAGAAATGGATCGGTTGTTAGCCAAAGATGATTTTGACGGCCTGAAAAAGTTAATAGTTGATCGCAATATAAAATGCATGATCAGTGATACCGCCAACTGGACTGACATTCGCCAGTTCAATTTAATGTTTTCAACCGAATTCGGTTCCACCGCCGCTTCCGATGAGGAGGACAATAAGATCTACCTGCGCCCGGAAACCGCCCAGGGCATATTTGTGAATTTTTTGAATGTACAAAAAACAGGAAGATTAAAAATTCCTTTTGGCATCGCACAAATTGGTAAAGCCTTCCGAAATGAAATTGTGGCGCGGCAATTTATTTTCAGGATGAGAGAATTTGAGCAAATGGAAATGCAGTTTTTTGTGAGGCCGGGTACGGAAGGTAAATGGTATCAACATTGGAAAGAAGCCAGGTTACTATGGCATTTAAGTCTTGGGATTCCTCCAGACAAATTCCGTTATCATGATCATATAAAACTTGCCCATTACGCCAAAGAAGCCTGCGATATAGAATTCGAATTTCCCTTTGGATTTAAAGAAGTGGAAGGCATTCACTCCAGGGGAGATTTTGACCTCAGCCAGCACCAAACGTTCAGTAAAAAGAAACAGAACTATTTTGATAATGATATTGACCCGGTTACGGGAAAACCTTATGGCAATTATATTCCTTATGTTATTGAAACTTCTATTGGCCTGGACAGGATGTTCCTGTTGATCATGAGTAATGCTTATGAGGAGCAGGACCTCGGCACATCCGATAAACCAGATA
>JBGTNK010000045.1:0-82021 GCA_041743125.1 Chitinophagaceae bacterium | reverse complement strand
TTACATTTGTGTCAGATTACGAAGAAGAACAGTAGTAAAGACGAGAAAAAATACCTAACGAAAGAGACGATCATCGAATCAAAAATATCAACAATGGACGGTTGAAAACAGGAGGGGCCCCGATAAGTCGGGGCTCTTCTTATTTCCAGATCTTAATGAATAGAAATCCCACTAACATTCGTAATGGATCGATTAGAGAATAACGCTGGATGATTGCTTCCAAAGAATGAGTCCTTCCGGTTTCACTAATGTTTTTTTCTGTTTTATACAAACAACTAAAATCCTTTCACAACAACTCATTTATAAATTGCCTGCTATATTCATAATGTAATCAACTTCCTTAAATGTGTAAGCAAACTAATTCCAGTTTAAATTACACCTATCATTTAAGGGATAACCAAAATAGGTCCTACAGAACTAATAAAAATCTATTCTATTATTCCAGGTAAAGGTTGTGTTTCCCCCTTTACGATTACATGTATTAAACTTTTAAGGATTTAAAGTTTGTTACCTTTGATTCCCTTAATCTTGAAATATGAGTCTTGCCTACATTTCTCAAAATCTTCCTTCTTTCACTTCATCACCCCGCATTGACCAGGTAGGCATTGAAGAAAGGGCAGCCCGTTTTACCACACGTAGTATAAAAAAGGAATCAAAGTTAAATGGGTTGAAACTGGTGTTGAACATGATTGATCTTACGACCCTCGAAGGAAAAGACACGGAGGGTAAAGTAAAACAACTTTGTTACAAAGCTATGCATCCGCATGACGCTATACCCGGCTTGCCTTCTGTAGCGGCAATTTGTGTTTACCCTTCAATGGTGAAAACAGCAAAAAAATCTCTTGAAGGTTCTGGTGTAAAAGTAGCATCAGTTGCTACAGCATTTCCAAGCGGGCAAGCACCGAAAGAAGTAAAGATTCGTGATACACGTTATGCTGTAAATGAAGGAGCAGATGAGGTAGATATGGTGATCAGCCGGGGTAAATTTCATGCCGGTGAATATAATTTCGTATTTGATGAAATTGCAGCCATTAAAGAAGCTTGTGGTGAGGCCAGGCTAAAAGTGATACTTGAAACGGGAGAATTGGGAACATTTGATAAAGTAAGAAGAGCCAGCGATATAGCAATGTATGCAGGAGCTGATTTCATTAAGACCTCCACAGGAAAAATTCAGCCGGCGGCCACTATGCCCGTAACCTTGGTTATGCTGGAAGCCATCAGGGATTTCTTTTATAAAACCGGGAAAATGATTGGAATGAAACCAGCCGGTGGCATCTCAAAGTCTAAACTGGCACTTCATTATTTAGTAATGCTAAAAGAGGTGCTTGGAGAGGACTGGATGAACAATAAATGGTTTCGCTTTGGCGCCAGCAGCCTTGCCAATGACGTATTGATGCAAATTGTAAAGGAACAAACAGGCTTGTATCAAAGTGCCAATTATTTTAGCGTGGATTAAACAAGATCAGTTATGCCCTCCAGTAATTATTGTATTTAATCAATTTGAAAGTAAACTGATAGATAATAAGTGCGACGTAATGAAGCTGACCAGACCTGCAGTCGATGGATAAAAAAAATAAAATATGGCAGTTGCAAAAAAAAATACGGGAACAAAAAGTAACAATGGAAACGAAAAATCAAATACACTCAAATTAAAATTTGATACTTCCTGGAACTACGCCCCCGCTCCGGAAAGTAAGAGTGCAGCGAACATTAATAAGCAATATGATCTGTTTATAAACGGGGAGTGGAAGAAACCGTCAAGCAAAAAATATTTTGATAGCATAAACCCGGCAAGCGAAGAAAAGATCAGTGAAGTTGCAGACGCAAATGCGGCAGATGTTGATTTGGCAGTAAATGCGGCAAGAAATGCCTATAATAAAACATGGCATAAGATGCCGGCAAAGGAAAGGGCCAAGTATATTTTCCGCATCGCAAGGATGATACAGGAAAAAGCCAGGGAGTTTGCAATTATTGAAACTTTGGATGGCGGTAAACCCATACGAGAAAGCCGGGACTTTGATGTACCGCTGGCTGCCAATCATTTTTTTTATTATGCCGGTTGGGCAGACAAGTTGGAATATGCGTTTCCAAACCGGAAGGCGGAATCATTAGGGGTGGCCGGCCAGATCATACCATGGAATTTTCCGTTGTTGATGGCAGCCTGGAAAATTGCACCGGCCCTGGCAACTGGTAATACCGTTGTATTAAAACCCGCAGAAACTACCTCTCTAACCGCATTGAAACTAGCTGAAATTATCAGGGAATCTGATCTTCCTCCCGGTGTTGTAAATATTGTTACTGGTGGAGGTAACACAGGAGCAGCTATAGTTAATCACCCGGATATAGATAAGATTGCATTTACAGGATCCACCGAAGTGGGAAAGATCATTCAAAGATCCATTGCGGGAACAACTAAAAAAGCAACGCTGGAATTAGGTGGCAAAGCCGCCAATATTATTTTTGAGGATGCACCAATAGATCAGGCTGTAGAAGGGGTGATCAATGGCATCTATTTTAACCAGGGCCATGTATGTTGTGCTGGTTCCAGATTATATGTTCAGGAGTCCGTGGCCATAGAAGTTATTCGCAAATTAAAAGATCGTATTGAAACATTGATCGTTGGCGATCCAATGGATAAAAATACAGACATCGGCGCAATCAATTCAAAAGAGCAATTACAAACTATCCAAAAATATATCAGCATCGGGAAAAAGGAAGGAGCAGATATATATGAAAGCAGCTGTTCATTGCCTGGCAAGGGATTTTGGTGCAGGCCTACTATGTTTACCAATGTAGCGCAAAGTAATCGTTTGGCCCAGGAAGAGATATTTGGCCCCGTATTGTCTATTCTTACATTCCGTACCGATGATGAAGTAATTGAAAAAGCCAATAATTCCCCTTACGGGTTAAGTGCAGGCGTTTGGACTGATAAAGGATCCAGGATATTTAACATGACCAGGAGGTTAAGAGCCGGTGTAATATGGGCAAATACATTTAACAAATTTGATCCTACATCTCCATTCGGCGGGTATAAAGAAAGCGGGTTTGGCAGAGAAGGTGGTTTGCATGGTTTATTGCCTTACCTCAGCCTGGAAGGATAGAAAAATATAGCCGTTTAAAAATTGGCTTCGGTATTCAGTAAAAAAATAATTATGGGTAAAGAAACGATCAAAAACTCCTCGCTGCATATAAATGAAAATGGGCTGGAAAAATCACATCCATCCAAGAGACTGGAAGTGCTGAAAACATATAAAATTTATACCGGCGGGCAGTTTCCCCGTACAGAATCAGGGCGATATTATGTGCCGGTAAATGCTATAGGTAAAAGTCTTGGTAATATATGCCTGAGTTCCAGAAAGGATTTTCGAAATGCTGTTGTGGCTGCCAGAAGTGCCGTTAGTAATTGGGGTGGAAAATCAGCGTTCAACCGGGGCCAGATACTCTACCGGATGGCTGAAATGCTCGAGGGGAGAAGGGGACAGTTTATCGATGAACTGATGCTGCAGGATAGTTCAAAGGCGAAAGCAGAAAAAGAAGTGAACCTGGCTATTGACCGGTTAATATATTATGCCGGATGGTGTGATAAGTTTCAGCAGATTTTTAGTGCGGTTAACCCGGTGGCAAGTTCACATTTTAATTTTTCAGTTCCTGAACCAACTGGTATTGTTTCTGTTTTGGCACCTCAGTCTGATTCGCTGTTAGGATTAGTGTCTGTGATAGCCCCGGTTATTGCCGGTGGAAATACATGTATAGTCTTAGCGTCTGAAAATAAGCCTTTGTGCTCAGTTACTTTTTCTGAAGTGTTGCAATCATCAGACTTGCCGGGTGGGGTGGTGAATATTTTAACGGGTAAGATTAGCGAACTGGCTACCTGGTTTGCAGATCATATGGATGTAAATGCAACCATTTATTGCGAAAAAGATTCTTCGATACAGCAAATGCTGAGAGAGAAGTCTGCATTGAATTTGAAACGTATAGTTTTTTACGACATAATAGACTGGAATAGTGAAGCTGGCCAATCGCCGTACTTTATTATGGATACCCAGGAAATTAAGACCACCTGGCACCCCATAGAAAATATTGCAGGCGCAGGAGGTGGTTATTAGGATGATTCCAGTGAAGATCATCTTGGCTACAAAAAAAATAAAATTGAAACTTTTATAAACTACCTGCTTTTTATCACTTCATTTTGGTAAGATTTTTGAACCTACGAACACATGAATCGAATATTTTTTCTTATTGCATTACTTATTTCCTCCAATATTTTTGCTCAAACCAGTTTTCCTGTTTTGGATACTGGTACTGTCACCATTCATAAAGATCCGCGTATTGACTTGTTGGTGAGTAAGCAGGCCCAGATTAATGAAGTAACCAGCCGTGACTCCCGCAAGACTGGTAAAGGCTTTCGGTTGATGATCATCAGCACCAACAGCAGGGATGAAGCAATTGCTGCCAAAACAAAGATCTATACTTATTTTCCCGAACTAAAGGCCTACCTCTGGCATCAGACTCCATATTACAAAGTAAAAGCCGGCAATTTTAAAGACCGTAAAGAAGCTGAAGATTACCAACAAAGATTGAATGTCTATTTCCCAAAAGGCGTTTATATCATGCATGATATTGTGGAGTATAAATTGGATAAACTGTATGAAGATGATATGTAATCTTCATTGAAACCAGTTTGTCATGTAGCATCTTACCCCGGTTATATTTCTATTCATTTTCTATTAGCCTTGTTTTTGTTTTGCCTTTCGGCTGCTCCGCTAAACCCTATTTTTGTAAAATGGTAGAAAAAATAAAAGCACTGGCAAAACAGTACGCCGGAGAATTTATTGACGTTCGTCATCATCTTCATGCACACCCGGAACTCAGTTACCAGGAATTTGAAACTTCAAAATTTGTTCAGCACAAATTAAGTGAGATGGGCATCCCCTTCTCGATAAAAGCCACTACCGGCGTAATAGGTATAATTAAGGGAAATAATCCTGATAGCCGGATTATCGCTTTGCGTGCAGACATAGATGCATTACCCATCCGGGAAGAGAATGTTGTTGCTTATAAATCAAAAAATGAAGGTGTGATGCATGCTTGCGGCCATGATGTTCATACCACCTGCTTGTTAGGTGCCGCAAAAATATTAAATGAAACAAAAGACAGCTGGCAAGGATCGGTGAAATTAATTTTTCAACCTGGAGAAGAAAAAAATCCAGGGGGTGCCAGTTTATTGATCAAAGAAGGAGTGTTGGAAAATCCCAAACCTTCTGCAATATTTGGACTGCATGTACACCCGGGACTGGCTGTTGGCAAAATGAGTTTCAGAAGCGGGAAAGTGATGGCCAGCGCCGACGAATTATATATTACTATAAAAGGTAAAGGTGGCCATGCTGCTTCGCCTCATTTATGCATAGATCCTATCCTGATCGCCTCCAATCTCATCGTCAGTCTGCAACAAATTATAAGCAGGAATAATAATCCGCACAACCCAACAGTATTATCAATTACTTCCATACAGGGAGGTTCAACAACTAACGTTATCCCCAATGAAGTAAAACTGAAAGGGACTTTTCGTGCTATGGATGAAGAATGGCGGTTTAAAGCTCATGAACTCATACGGATTCTTTCAACCAATTTAGTTAACAGCATGGGCGGAGAAATTGATTTATTAATTGATGTGGGATACCCTTCTGTTTATAACCATGAAGGTCTAAACGAGATAACAAAGCAAAAAGCGGAAGCTTTTATTGGCAAAGAAAATGTAGAAGAAACTGAACCAAGAATGGGCGCCGAAGATTTTGGATATTACACGCAACAAATACCCGGTTGCTTTTATCGATTGGGGGTGATGAACGAAGCTGTAGGAATCGTGTCTGGTGTTCACACTCCTACTTTCAATATTGACGAATCAGCCATTGAACTGGGAATTGGAATGATGGCCTGGCTGGGAGTTTCGGCACCTTCTGATATTTAGGAAAATAAAGTTGTCTTTTCTATTTTTTTTAACATGCCATGGGTTTACCCTGCGTTGCCTATATAGTCTATCTTAAATAAAACAAATGAAAATAATATTAAGTTAATCATCAGTAAAGGCGAAAATTTATACTTCAAATTCTAAACATGAAAAAAGCCAGTCTTAATTTTTTTAAACTACTAGTAGCAATGATCATTTGCTTTTCGGCAACCGCGCAGTCCGATACTAATTCTGTAAAAGCCTTTAAGGATATTCATAATTCAGAAGAAGCAGATCGTTTACTTGAAAGGGAAATAAAAAAGAAGGAGCTTCTGCAAACCCCTTCTGGAATTATTTCTGAAAAAGATACTCCTGTCAATAGTAAAACCAAAAAAGAAAATTGCAGGAGAAGGAAAAGAACAGGAAAATAAAAATTAATTCTCTTTATACATTCCGTTAAACTTATTGGCCTCTAACCTGCTTTGTATTGGTTTTGTTATTTGCTCTGCATCCAATCTTAATTTCCGTAAACCGTTTTCTGCAGGTCTTCCAAAAGTGCCTGTTGATATATAATTCAAAGCCGCAGCTAATGAAGGCTCCATAACATCCCCCCAATCTTTAGTTACTCCATCAGAAGCCAGTTTGTCCGGTACAAATCCTGAATAGTAATCTGCATTGCCGGCGCTGTTAATCGTTCTGAATGAAACAGGATATATGGCATACTTGCCTATTTGTATTGGAAAAAAACCAACGGGCTTACCATAAGTGGTATCACCTATAAGTTTTACATCCATATAGGGTTTCAGGTTATTTATAATAAGTTCGCTGGCAGATGCGCTTGATTGGCTAACGATAAAAAATACCCGGCCCAAGTTCAGGGTCCCCACCTTTTTATATTTCACTGTGTTAACAATCTCTGAAAAAGATACGTTTTCAAAACCTTGCTTATTCTTTAAAAGAGGGAAATTTCCACTCTGCAATTGAGTGTTAAATTGGTAGGTGTACATTTTTTGACCATTGGCAGCCTGTGGAGCTATAAGGTTAGCCAGGTTATCCTGTGTTTCCGTTGAGCCGCCGCGATTATATCTTAAATCTACAATCAAATCCGTTATTCCTTCCGATTGAAAAGAGTTGAATGCATTGCTTAATTCTGTCCGGGACGGGGCACCAAAAAACTGGTTAAAAACAATGTATCCCACTTTTTTCCCATTTGGATTTAATATCCCTTTGAATAGCACAGAATTGGCCTGGAAACTACTTTTATTCAATGAAGCTGTTGCAACACTATTATCAGGTTTAATAAATTCAAAACTGGCTGACGTAGTAGTTCCAAAAAAAACGGAGTTTAACGTATTAATGCCTGCCTGGTCATAGGTAAGCTGATTTCCGTTTATTTTGTTAATCCTCCAGCCTCTTTTTACGCCTGCTGCCCCGGCAGTGGATTGGTCGTAAACATAAGACACAAACCAATAAATAGAATCAACAGGTGCTGACTGATCAACCGATGCTGACTTTACAAAAAAACCAAAATCCTTATCCAATCCTGTTTGCAGTCCCTCTGATTCTTCCCTGGTGGTAACAAAACTATACTTGTCCAGAGGCTGCAAATTGCGGATGGCACTCATCACGTTTTGCTCCGACTTTAATTCATCGCTACCCTTGTACTGCCGGGGATTAAACTGTTCGTACGTAGGTATACGATCGTTCCAGAAATAAACTTCCTTTGAAAATAGAAAAACAGAGTCCATTAATTGATCCACACTTGTAGCAGAGGGCCCCGAATTTGGAGGTGGCACCAATTTCTCTGTATTATTTTTTTTACAAGAAATAGCCAGCATACCCAGCAAGGCCAAAAAACCAATAGTTGTTTTCATGTGAAGCATAGTCAGATATATTGTGATAATTAATTAACGAAATCTCAGTTTAAACAGATGCCGGAAATAACAATATGCGGCAACTTTAACAATCCCGGCATAAATTCAAACATTATGCTACAAATAAAAAGGAAATAATATTTAACAAAAAATGGGAATAGCCCAAACGAAAAGTTAAGACCACTATATTATATCCTGTATTAACCTTGAGCAGATTAAAAAAAATGGAGTGGGCAAATTAAAGTCTAATGCTCACATCTGGAACCATTAAGACCTCAATAAAACCTTCCGCAATTATATTTTTGTACCTTGCAACCCCGCTCATTGAAGATGGGAAAAACCAACATAATAATCCTGTATGGACAAAAATGACTTACGCAAGCAACAGGCTTTAGATTATCATTCAAAAGGAAGACCAGGAAAAATAGAAGTAGTCCCAACAAAGGATGCCAAAACCCAACGAGATCTCTCCCTTGCTTATTCCCCGGGAGTAGCAGAACCTTGCAAAGAAATAGCCTTAAATAAAGAAGATGTTTATAAATACACAGCCAAGGGAAACCTGGTGGGTGTTATCAGCAATGGAACAGCAGTTTTGGGCCTGGGAGATATTGGACCTGAGGCTGGCAAACCGGTAATGGAAGGAAAGGGTGTGCTCTTTAAGATCTTTGCCGATATTGATGTATTCGATATTGAGATAGATGAAAAGGACCCGGTAAAATTTGTTCAGATCGTAAAGGCGCTGGAACCCACATTTGGAGGCATCAACCTTGAAGACATCAAAGCACCTGAATGTTTTTATATTGAAAAGACGCTTAAGGAAACGATGAGTATACCGGTGATGCACGATGACCAGCATGGAACTGCCATCATCAGTGCCGCTGCTCTTTTAAATGCACTGGATATTCAGAAGAAAAAAATTGACAAGGTAAAATTTATCGTCAATGGAGCGGGTGCCGCCGCCATGGCTTGTACCCAATTATATGTAGCCTTAGGCGCCAAATTTGAAAATTTTATCATGTTTGACCGCAAAGGATCAATACATAAAGACCGATCAGACCTGGACGAACTTAAATCGAAATTTGCTACTGCAAAAGGTGAAATTTCTTTAGAAGAAGCGATGAAGAATGCGGATGTTTTTATTGGATTAAGTGCAGGCAATGTATTAACGAAAGACATGATCAAATCCATGGCAAAAAACCCCATCGTATTTGCCATGGCTAACCCTGATCCTGAGATAAGTTGGGAAGATGCGACATCAGCCAGAAAAGATGTTATCATGGCTACGGGCAGAAGCGATTATCCTAACCAGGTGAACAATGTATTGGGTTTTCCCTATATTTTTCGCGGCGCTCTTGACGTTAGAGCTACCCAAATTAATGAAGCTATGAAAATGGCTGCTGTAAATGCATTGGCGGAACTCGCAAGAACTCCCGTCCCGGATATCGTTAACCTGGCTTATAATGAAAAGACCATCTTTTATGGCCCTAATTATATTATACCCAAACCTGTAGATCCCCGGTTGCTGTCCACCATTTCTCCTGCCGTAGCCCGGGCTGCCATGGAAAGCGGAGTGGCGCAGCATCCTATTACTGATTGGGATGCCTATGCCGCGGAACTCAATAATCGTCTCGGCATTGACAACCAGATCATGCGGGCCATTGGAAATAAGGCCCGGCGCAATCCTAAGAGAATTGTTTTTGCAGAAGCGGATAACATAAAAATCTTAAAAGCGGCTACGGTGGCTTTTGATGAAGGCATAGCCTATCCAATATTATTGGGGGATGAGACAAAGATCAAAACGATAGCACTCGCAAATAATATTGACATTGAAGGACTGCCAGTGCTGGACCCCCGAAGTGATAGCACGGAAGAGAAAAGAAAACAATATGCGGAAATATTTTTCCAAAAAAGGAACCGGAGAGGTTTTAATGCACACGAGGCAAAAAAGATAATGACAGACCGCAACCATTTTGGATGCATGATGGTGGAATGCGGAGATGCTGATGCCATGATATCCGGGTTAACAAAAAATTATCCGGATACCATTCGACCTGCTTTACATATTATCGGAACCGAAGAAGGTGTAAATAAGATTGCCGGAATGTATATGATGATGACGAAAAAGGGCCCTCTGTTTTTAGCAGACACAACTGTCAACTTCAATCCTACAGCCCAGGAACTGGCGGAAATAACGTTGTTGGTGGCCAAGCAGGTTCGGTACTTTAATATCATTCCCAGAATCGCCATGCTTAGTTATTCCAATTTTGGAAGCAGCAATTCACCTGAGGCAAGACTGGTAGCTGAAGCAAGAGAGATAGTGAAGAAAAACATGCCGTCCCTGATAGTGGACGGGGAAATGCAGGCCAATGTGGCATTCAACAAAGAATTGCTAAAAGAGAATTATCCGTTTTCTGAGCTGGTTGATAAAGATGTAAACACCCTGGTCTTTCCCAACCTGGCTTCAGGCAATATCACCTATAATATATTAAAGGAGCTGGGTGGCTCCGATGCTATTGGTCCGGTATTATTGGGTTTAAAAAAACCGGTTCATGTCTTACAACTCGGAAGTTCGGTTGACAGTATTATTAATATGGCATTGATAGCAGTAGTAGATGCCCAGATCAAATGCACCAATTCACCAACAGAAGAAATAGTTACAAAATCAATCTGGTGGAAACGATTTAAAAAAGTAAGCAGGGATATTTAGCGGCTATCCATAACAGGGAAAAAGCGTTTTCAATCCGGGTATTCTTGCCTGGCATGAAAACGGCTCCAAAGCCAGTCAGGGATTCCATTAGCAAACCGCAAACTTTTCTTATTTTACAGTTTAATTTCCCGAATGAAAATTATAAAAGACTTAGGCCGTTTCCTGTTGATGTTAAAAGGCATGTTTTCCAGGCCGGAAAATGGTAAAATGTATTGGAAGGAATTTATGCACCAATGCAATGATATTGGCATCGGCTCGCTAGGAATTGTCGCTATCATTTCAGTTTTTATAGGTGCTGTGTCCACTTTGCAAACAGCCTACCAGTTAGTTTCTCCTCTCCTTTCTCCCAGTATCATTGCACAGATTGTAAGAGACACCGTTATATTGGAATTTGCACCTACGCTAACCTGTATTGTTCTTGCCGGGGTGGTAGGAAGCAAGATCGCCAGTGAATTAGGCAATATGAGAGTGAGTGAGCAGATTGACGCCCTGGAGATAATGGGCATTAATACAAAATCCTATTTGATTATGCCTAAAATATTGGCGGGTTTATTAATGATCCCTTTGCTGATAGCGATCGCTATGGCGCTGGGGATCTGGGGAGGCCGGTTAGCAGGCGACCTGACAGGAATTGTACCGGCAGAAACATTTGATAAAGGATTACGGGAGTCATTTATTCCCTATAACGTATTTTTTGCTTTGGCTAAATCATACACTTTTGCTTTTCTCATTTGCAGCATATCCTCCTTTTTCGGCTATTATGTGGAAGGTGGTGCACTGGAGATCGGAAAGGCAAGCACCAAAGCGGTGGTAGTAAGTTGTGTTATGCTATTGTTCTCAGATTATATATTATCAGCCCTGCTGCTCTAATAATATTTTTTAAGGGCACGGTTTTATTTGTAGCAGTTATTAGTTCTTTATTTGTTGAGGTTGAATAATGTTGGAGGTAATTTTTTTTCAAAAACTTTTCTTCTGATCACAGGATGTTATGGTTACTTTATTCAACACATTGTTAGTTTCATAAAAAGTTTCATTCCTTTCCGTCTTCCGTTGTAAACGAAGGGAATGCTTCCACCAGGGAGAATTTGGAGGATTCAATATGATAGAAGTAAAAAATTTAAGAAAGAGTTTTGGAGATAAGGTCGTTATCAATGATGTAAGCACAACAATGAATTCAGGACAATGCAACCTGATCATTGGTTCAAGTGGAAGCGGAAAAACCGTATTGATGAAGTGTATGGTGGGTTTATTTACCCCCGATAGCGGTGAAGTGTTATACAGCGGTAAAAATTTCACCACGATGAATGGTGACGAAAAAACGGAGATAAGGAAAGAAATAGGCATGTTATTCCAGGGCTCAGCTTTATTTGATAGCCAGACGGTGCAGCAAAATGTAATGTTTCCCCTGGATATGTTTACAAAAGACAACTATGGCAAAAAATTAAAAAGGGTAAATGAAGTATTAGACAGGGTGAACCTGGTAGATGCAAACAAAAAATTTCCATCAGAAGTAAGTGGGGGAATGAAGAAAAGGGTAGCCCTTGCCAGGGCGATAGTTCTGAATCCAAAATATCTTTTTTGCGATGAGCCTAATTCCGGATTGGACCCGCAAACTTCTTTAGTGATAGACAAACTGATAAAGGAAATAACACTGGAGTATAATATGATTACCGTGATCAATACTCACGATATGAATAGCGTGATGGAAATCGGTAATTCTATATTGTATATGTACCTGGGCGATAAAGAATGGGAAGGCACCAATAAACAAATCATCTTCAGTAAAAATCAACGTCTCAATGATTTTATTTTTGCCTCAGACTTTTTACGTGATGCAAAAGAAATGCGTATGCTGGAGGAATCAGGTAAAATTCCTGAAAACAGGAATATGGATGAATTGATGAAGTAAGGCCTTGTTTTTTTTATTCCCCGCTGAATTACAGCCCCGGATATATAAAAACAGGAGGTCCTCACAGTTTTTTAGTTCGCATCACCTGACCTTTTTCAAAAACAGCAGCCTCCAATTATAAACTCAATACAATCCCTTACTTTTGCCCCATTTAATTACAGCTTATGAGTATTCTTGTCAATAAAAATTCAAAAGTTTTAGTTCAGGGTTTTACCGGTACTGAAGGCACTTTTCATGCCACCCAAATGATTGAATATGGCACCAATTTGGTGGGAGGAGTAACTCCCGGCAAAGGAGGAAATACACATCTTGACAAGCCTGTATTTAATACGGTAGCTGATTGTGTAAAACAAACCGGTGCAGATACAAGCATCATCTTTGTACCTCCTGCATTTGCAGCCGATGCTATAATGGAAGCCGCTGATGCTGGTATCAAACTGGTGGTTTGTATTACTGAAGGTATCCCTGTACAGGATATGGTGAAAGTGAAAAATTATTTGTTGGGCAAAGATACCAGGCTGATAGGACCCAATTGCCCCGGCATTATTACGGCCAATGAATGTAAAGTGGGCATTATGCCCGGTTTTGTATTCAAAAAAGGCCGTATAGGCATTGTTTCAAAATCAGGTACACTAACATACGAAGCAGCAGACCAGGTTGCAAAAGCTGGTTTGGGAATTTCCACCGCTATTGGTATCGGGGGAGATCCGATTATTGGCACACCTACAAAAGAAGCTGTGGAGTTATTTATGAATGATCCGGAAACTGATGCCATTGTTATGATTGGTGAAATTGGTGGAGGCATGGAAGCTGAGGCTGCCAATTGGATCAAAGACAGCGGCAATAAAAAACCAGTTGTTGGATTTATAGCCGGCCAGACAGCACCTCCCGGTCGCCGCATGGGTCATGCCGGAGCAATAGTTGGTGGAGCTGATGATACGGCAGCGGCGAAAATGAAGATCATGGCAGAATGCGGTATCCATGTAGTAAGCAGCCCGGCAGATATCGGAAAAAAAATGGCGGAAGTGATGTCTCCTGTCCATTCCTGAAAAAACTAATTCCAAAAACCGTTCTCATAAAAAATGCATCCTCCAATTGAAGATGCATTTTTTTGTTTTAAATTGGAAAATAATTATTATCTACTGGTATATCTTTCCAACTCAGACTTGCTGTTGCTATATTTAAATTCATCATAAAGCCGGCGATAATTTCTTTGGTCCACCGTATTGGCATAGGCCTCTTTGGCCAAATCCAATTTATTATTCTCCATACTAAACATTGACATTATGTGCCCTACCTGGGCGGTAGTTATTCTGTTCGCTTTCACAACCTGCAATGCTGACCTCAATTTGTTACTCTCCAGCCATTCCCGGTTGATTGATTGCAAAACATTCTGAAATTCGCTGTCATTCATACCCCCAGAATATCCATCATGGCTGTCATAACTGCCCCATTTTCCATTGTGGTCTGAATCACATTCTTCACCGTTATGGCTATGGTTCTTGTCCTTCTTTCCCTTTCCTTTCTTATTATATTTTCTGTCATGGTCTTTTTCATGGTCTCTGTCGTAATCTCTATCATAATCTCTGTCGTTCCTGTCATTCCGGCCATTCCTGTCATTCCTGTCATTCCATTCTCTGTTGCGGTCCCTGCTATTATCCCAATCTCTGCCCCGGCTATCTATATCATTTTTCATCCTGTTTTCCTGCATATGGATTCGTCCGTTCCTTTCAACTGTAATTAAAAGGTGGGTTCTTTTCTTTAAATTGATCCGGTTGTTATACACCTGTTCGTAATTATTTCCGTTCATTCCAAATAGACCACGGCGTTTCTCTTTATATATTCTGATATTGTGATAGCCTTCATCAATATCACGCAACATAATGGAATTATTCCTGGGTTCATAACGCCGGCCGTCTAATTCCACACGGATATCGGAATTGTCAGCCGATTTAATTGTAAGCATCCCTGATGGCTTTTCAGCTGCAAGTACAGCGCTGCTCAACACCAGTGAAGTGAAGATGGTAAAAAATGTTTTCATACTTTTTGTTTTTAAATTAGTAATGTTCCAACCCCTGAATAATTTCAAAGTATATGCCATGGAATAAAAAATCATGGAACAAAAAGTTAAAGGCAAATCGTTGAGTTAATTTCAATGACATAAATGTGGCTGCAACTCTTGTTCAGTAAGCATTACAAGAGAATGTTATTTTGTGGATACCACCATTTAACCATCCCTTTTATATACTCGCTTTTAATGGATAAATCTGGCTCCCTGTTAAAGAAAACAAACATTTCATCCCCCAATTAAACCTTTATCACAATTAATATTCTATGCGTGATTTTTACTGGTTTGTGGAATTAAATTAAATGGGTTGTAAATGACTTTTCTTAATATGATCATTAATTCCTTAAAATACACGGATGGTTATGCAATCCGGGTTACAGCCGCATCTTAAGCTATAGGTAAGATTCTTTAACTTGTCGGCGATTATAATCACAAATATGAAACAATTGAAACCCTTTCTTCTTTTAGTTACTTTTTTCAGCCTATTTATTTTGAATTGCAACAGCCAGGATGCCATTAAACAATATGCCCCTGCCTGGAAAAAAGTGGAAGACCTTGTAAAAAAGAAATTGCCTCAATCCGCATTAACTGAAGTAAAAAAAATATATGCCCTGGCAAAAAAGGATAAACAGGATGCACAGGTAATAAAAGCACTTGTTTATATTACCGGGCTCCAACGTGAGAACAGGGAAAACAATGATATTTTTTCCATCTCGGAAATGGAAAAAGAAATTGCGGAAAGTAAAGAACCCGTAGCCGATATACTAAAGAGTATGCTCGCTGAAATGTACTGGAATTATTTTCAGCAAAACAGATGGGTACTTTACAACAGAACAACCACTTCTCAATCCAGGAAAGAGGACATCGCTACCTGGACAGCAGCAGATTTTCATAAAAAGACAGGAGAACTTTATTTGCAATCCATCCGGCAGGATAGGCTTTTGCAAAAAATATCACTTCAACTTTTTGACGCAGTAATTTTAAAAGGAAATATGCGTCACCTCCGGCCTACGCTCTATGATCTTCTGGCCCAACGAGCATTAAGTTATTTTGAAAATGATGAAAGAGATATTTCCAGGCCAGCCTATGCATTTGAAATTGACGAAGCCGCTGCTTTTAAACCAGCACAAGAATTTATAAATAAAAAGTTTAGTACTAAAGATTCGCTTTCTTTAGAATACAATGCCTTATTAATCTATCAAAAACTGTTAGCCTTTCATTTAAGAGATGCCAACCCTGATGCCCTGGTTGATGCAGATATTCATCGCATTCAATTTGTAAAAAATAAATCGGTGCATCCTGAAAAAGAACAATTGTATTTTAATGCTATTAACCATATAGCCCGTCAATATGAAAACAGGCCGGTTGCTTCACAAGCCTGGTATCTCATGGCCGCCTTTTATGAGCAGCAGGCTTCGGGGTACAGCCCGTTTGGTGATACGGCTCACCGGTATGACAGGATAAAAGCAAAAGAAATATGCCAGAGAATTTTGTTACAAAAAGATTCATCAGAAGGTAAAATCAACTGTTATAACCTGCTCACCCAGATAAACAGCAGGCAATTGCAGTTCAGCATAGAAAAGGTTAATGTGCCGGAACTACCCTTCAGGGCATTGATAGAGTACCGCAATTTTACTCAATTACATCTTCGGCTTATTAAACCTGGTGCCCAATTGAAAAAACTATTGCAAGATCAGTACGGAGATAAGTATTGGTCCGGTATACTTGCGGCCGCGACTGTTCGAACTTGGGAGCAGCCGCTGCCTGCTACTAACGATATGCAAACACACAACGTAGAAATAAAAATAGATGCTCTTCCCCAGGGAGAGTATATATTGCTGGCTGGGACTGATAAAAATTTCAGCGACAAAAAAACATTAATTGGGGCCCGGTTATTTTATATTTCTAATATCAGTTTTGTAAATAAGGAGGATGACTTTTTTGTTCTTAACCGTGATAATGGTCAGCCTATTTCAAATGCCTCCGTACAGGTATGGGAACAAAAATACGATTACAGGCAGTCTAAATACATTACAGAAAAAACCAAACTCTATAAAACCAATACCAATGGTTTTTTCAAAAAAGAAAAACAAACTGAAGAAGCAGGCAAACGATATAGCAATTTTTCTTACCAGTTGGACATCGCCTATAAAAATGACCGGCTCTTCATGAACGACCTGATCAATGATTATTATTACCGGAATAATGAAGAACCTTCACCAAAAAATATTTCCACTGTTTTTATATTTACTGACCGTAGCATTTACCGCCCGGGGCAAACTTTGTTTTTTAAAGGTATTGTACTTAACAGGGTGAAAGAGGAGAAGAAGGCCCGGGCTAATAACGAATACGAAACCACTATTTACCTGCGTGATGCCAATGCCCGCGATGTGGATTCAATAAAAGTAAAAACAAATGAATATGGCTCCTTCTCCGGTAAATTCCAATTGCCTTCAACTGGTTTGAACGGGAGCTTTAGTTTATATACAAAAAACGACAATGGCTATGCAGGCTTGCAGGTGGAAGAATATAAACGACCCAAATTCTATGTAGACTACGAACCGCTGAAAAAGACTTATAAAGTAAAGGACAGTATTAAAATAACCGGGTATGCAAAAGCATATGCGGGTAACAATATAGATGGGGCCCCGGTGAAATACCGGGTGGTTCGCCAGCCCAGGTTTATATATCCATGGCTCTTCTGGCGGGGATGGTTTCCACCAGCAGCACCTATGGAGATAGCCCATGGTGAAGCAACCACAGATAAGGACGGAAAATTTTCAATTGATTTTATTGCCATTCCTGACCTCAGCATAGATAAAAAACTGGACCCTATATTTGATTATACAGTATATGCCGACATAACTGACATCAATGGAGAAACGAGGAGCGGCGAACAAAGAATTTCAGTAAGCTACAAATCCTTAATAATTAAAACCAATATACCGGCCACAATTACGGCTGATAGCCTAAAAACATTATCGATACGGACTGAAAATATGAATGGTGAATTTGTGCCGGCTTATGTAAAAGTTATTATAACAAGGTTAAAGGATGAACAACGATTGATCCGTAACAGGTATTGGGAAAGGCCCGATCAGTTTGTAATGACCAAAGAAGAATACCTGAAAAATTTTCCGCATGACGAATATGATAATGAAACTGATTTAAAAAGCCGGGAAAAAGGAGAGATAGTTTATGAAAAAAGTGATTCCCTAAGGGCCGGTGGTGACTGGCCACTGGCTGCTGCGGGTATAGCTCCCGGAGCTTACGCTGTTCAAATTTCTTCAAAGGACAAATATGGAGAGGAAGTAAGTGATATAAAATTCATTGAATTGTATGATGAAAAAGACAATCAATTGAATTCCCCGAAATATTTATGGACCGAGGGAGCAAAACCCATTGAGCCGGGTGAAAAAACCACGGTAAAGTTGGGGACGTCAGCTGATAATTTATTCCTGTTGCAACAAACGGACAAAAGTACAGAAGCCAGGGAACCAGGATCAGCCAATACCAATTATACTTATACAAAATTAAATCATGAAAAACGTTCCTTCGAATTCTCAGCTACGGAAGCGGACCGTGGTGGCTATGGAGTCAGCTGGTTGTTTGTTAAACACAACCGCGTTTACCAATTTAATCAAACTATAACGGTGCCATGGACCAACAAGGAATTGGTAATAGAATATGCAACCTATCGCGACAAGACTTTGCCGGGCAGCGAAGAAAAATGGAAACTGAAGATGACGGGTAATAAAAATGAAAAGGTTGCGGCAGAAATGCTTGCCAGTATGTATGATGCATCATTGGATCAATTTTATCCGCACCAGTGGAATAAGCCTTCTGTCTGGCCATCTTATTACAGCGGAAGAGGCTGGAATGGTAATCAGAATTTTGCAAAGATTGAATCGAACGTTAAACCAGGCGTTTATCCGGATTCAAAATTTTTTCCCAAACAATATGACCAGTTGATTTCTCCTTTATATGGGGAAGTTATTACTGTGGGATACGGAAGAGATATGGACCGGGCACTTACTGGCAGAGCGGTTGGATTAGAGATGGCTGAAATGAAAATGAGTCCACCGTCAATAGCTAAAGACGATGAAGTAAGAAATGAGCCATTGCCCAATCAACAGGAATCAGATTCAGGAGGAGTAGTTAAAGCAAAAGGTAAACCTTCATTCGATAATTCAGTTGTCCAGGTTCGAAAAAATTTCAAGGAGACCGCTTTCTTTTTCCCGGATTTAAAAACAGACGAAAAGGGCGGTATTGAATTTTCTTTTACTATGCCGGAAGCATTGACCAAATGGAAATTCCAGGCATTGGCCCATACAAAAGATGGTGCTTTAGGATACAGTGAAAAAGAGATCATCACGCAAAAACAATTGATGGTGCAGCCGAACGCACCTAGATTTTTAAGAGAAGGCGATAAAATAGAATTCAGTTCCAAAATAGTTAATCTCAGTGAGAAAGAATTAACCGGCCAGGCCGAATTGCAATTGATAGATGCCAGTACCAATCAACCGGTAGACGGATGGTTCAATAACATCATGCCTAAACAATTTTTCACTATAGCGGCAGGGCAAAGCGAATCGGTGAAGTTTCCTATGGCGGTTCCCTATCAGTTTAACAAGGTTTTGCTCTGGCGAATTATAGCGAAGGCTGATTTTTTTTCAGATGGAGAGGAAAATGCATTGCCGGTTCTCAGTAACCGTATGTTAGTTACGGAGACCATGTCATTACATATGAAGGGGGCAGGAACAAAACATTTTAGTTTTGATAAATTATTAAAATCAGGCAACAGTGAAACTTTACAGCATTATGCTTTAACGGTGGAATATACATCCAATCCTGCCTGGTACGCCATACAGGCATTGCCTTACCTGGCAGAATATCCATACGATTGTGCCGAACAAACCTGGAACCGGTATTATGCTAATTCTATTGCATCATTAATAGCCAATTCATCCCCCCGCATCCGGAAGATATTTGACCAATGGAAAATAGCCGACAGTGCGGCGTTCATGAGCAACCTGCAGAAAAACCAGGAATTAAAAGCTATTCTGCTGGAAGAAACACCCTGGGTATTACAAGCTAAAACAGAAGCCGAACAAAAAAAGAATCTCGCCTTACTATTCGATATGGTCCGTATGAGTAAAGAATTAAATAACTCATATGAAAAGCTGAAGCAAATGCAAAGCAGTAATGGCGGATTTGTTTGGTTCATGGGTGGCCCCGATGATCGTTATATGACACAATATATAATAACAGGAATTGGCCACCTTAAAAAACTCAAAGGACAAGGGGATGCCAGCCTGGAAGAAATAGTAGCAACAGCCATTCCTTATTTGGATAATAAAATAAAAAAGGATTATGATGATCTTCTTAAGTACAAAACGGATCTCAAAAAATACTCTCCTGATTACAGTATCGTTCAGTATTTATATATGCGGAGTTTTTTTCCTGAATACAAAATATCTGCAGCGAATACCAAAGCATATGACTATTTCAAAAGCCGGGCACAACTAACATGGACGCAGCAAAATAAATTCATGCAGGGAATGATCGCATTAGCACTACACAGATCCGGAGAAAAAGTAACACCCGCATCCATATTAAAATCACTCAAAGAAACATCCATCAAACACGAAGAACTGGGCATGTATTGGAAAGATGCCAGGAGGGGATGGTTCTGGCACGAAGCACCAGTGGAGAGGCAAGCTTTATTAATAGAAGCCTTCCAGGAAATTGAAAAAGATATCCGTATTGTTGACGACATGAGAACATGGCTATTGAAGAACAAGCAAACCAATAATTGGGAATCAACAAAGGCTACAGCAGAGGCTTGCTATGCCTTACTGATACAAGGAACTGACTGGCTGAACAATGAGCCTGTTGTTCAAATCAAACTGGGCAAAACAATTATTAGTTCAGCAGGAAATAAGAAGGAAGCCGGAACGGGATATTTTAAAAAGATACTCGAAGGTAAAACTGTAACACCTGAACTGGGAAATATTTCAATAACTGTAAGCCAGGATCCAGGCAAAGATCTCAAGGGAGTTTCTTCATGGGGAGGTATATACTGGCAATATTTTGAAAATTTGGATAAGATTACTAATGCTTCTACCCCACTCCAACTGGAGAAAAAATTATTTGTTGAAAAAAATACAGATCGGGGACCCGTACTGACACCCGTAAATGACGGGGATATTCTAAAAATAGGATATAAAATTAAAGTACGTATTGAATTGCGGGTGGACAGGCAAATGGAATATGTGCATATGAAAGACATGCGTGCCTCAGCTATGGAACCGGTAAATGTATTAAGCAGCTACAAATGGCAAGGCAGTTTGGGTTATTATGAAACCACCAGGGATGCCAGCACCCATTTCTTTTTTGGCAACCTCCAAAAGGGCACTTATGTTTTCGAATATCCTTTATTTATTACGCATACCGGAGATTTCAGTAATGGCATTACCAGCATTCAAAGTATGTATGCTCCCGAGTTTTCATCTCATAGTGAAGGCATACGTATCCGCGTAGAGTGAAATATTGTGGTTATAAAATCATTGGGATTATTATAGTTATCCTTAAGGTCAACAATACTGGCTGATGAACTTATTTTTGCAGGATGGAGGTTGATTATCTTATTATCGGGCAGGGCATCAGCGGTACCTTTCTTTCCTATTACCTGAAAAAAGAAAAGCAAAGCTTTTTAGTTATTGACGACAATTTTAAAAATGCTCCTTCTAAAATAGCGGCCGGGATCATCAACCCCGTTACCGGTCGTAGGTTGGTGACGGTATGGATGGCCAGTGAAATACTCCCGTTTGCCTGGAAGGCATATGGAGAGATCGGCGACGACCTGGGCATTGAAACTATTTCTCAAAAAAGTATTATTGATTTTTTTCCTAACCCGTTTATGCGGGAAACTTACCTGCAAAAAATTGAAGCTGGTGATCAATATGTTCATGCCTATCCTGAACAAAATCATTTCAATCATCTTTTTAATAATGATCTGGGCTGCGGAGAGATCAGGCCAGTGTATACAGCTCACGTGGAAACATTATTACCAGCCTGGCGGAGCCAGCTGCAAAAGGATCGCCAATTATTAAAAGAGACGTTTGATATCAGCCATCTAAAAACAGGAACAAATAATATTAATTATAAAAACATAGTAGCCCGAAAGATCATCTTTTGCGATGGTACTGCAGGTATAGAAAATCCCTTTTTCAACCTTCTTCCTTTTGCTCCTAATAAAGGCGAAGCACTGGTTTTGCATATCCCCGATTTACCTGTCCAGTTTATTTATAAAAAAAGTATGCTCCTGGCTCCTATTAAAGGAAAAGAAGAAAACTTATTTTGGGTGGGTTCCAATTATATGTGGGATTTTGAAAACGCTGATCCAACAACAGCCTTTAGGGAAAATACAGAACGGATGTTAAAGCAATGGCTAAAAATCCCATTCAAGGTGCTTGAGCATCGTGCCGGCCTGCGACCGGCCACTTTGGAAAGAAGGCCGTTTGTAGGCCTTCACCCTACACATAATTCCGTTGGAATACTTAATGGTATGGGTACAAAAGGATGTTCACTGGCTCCGTACTTTGCAAAGCAACTCGCAGATCATTTGATTTATCAAATATCTGTAAATGAGGATGCGGATATAAAAAGGTTTACAAGAATTTTAGCCCGCAGTTAACGTCTTTCTATGCTTGGGAAAAATGATCAGATGGATGGCATTAGTGATGCGTTTCGCTTTTGCTTGTATTGACGGATGTAACGACGACAATGGTAGATAATAAACAAGGTGATCATAATTCTGATTTTAAAAGTTTAGTTTTTGTTATAGGGTTTTGATTCAATACATGACTTATAGCTTCATACAGGTCCGGCATATTCTTCAATAATCCTTCCGGATTTTCAAAAAAAGCTTCTACACTTACCGCCCAAAACTCATGCATATTGCTAAAGGCATAACTGCGTAAATAACTGCGTCTTTTAGCTATAACATCAGCAAGTATGGGACCTGTACTTGTTGAAAATCTTTCATAATTCAACCTGAAATGCGGATCAATGCCATATTGTGCAAAGAAGTTATTATACAATAAAGCATGTGCCATTTCATGCACTGCTACATTTATATTATCATTCTTATAGGAATAACCATATAAAAAATGTTTCCAGGACAAGTAAATGCCATCCGGCGCTACATGCCCGATGTATAATTTGTCATCATTATCCATATGATAGGCATCCGCAAGAATATATATGTCTTTAAAATAAGAAAGCTGGTAATCTTTTAAACCAAACGTTACCTGCACCGCTGAGGAACTAACCAGGATGGCTGTTTCTTCATTATTCTCTAACCCAATAAAATGAAATTTCTTTTGCTTCCGGAACTGGTGAGCCCTTTTTACAAATTTCCATTTGGATTCGCGGGGTAAATCATTGAAATAAGTGAACAGGCTTCCGATTATAAAGGAATAATTATTAAAAATGGAATCATCGATTTCAATTTCCTCAGCCTGGGGCGCTGAAGCAGTAATAGCGGCTTTAAAAAACAAATTACTCAGCCTTTGCAGGATTGATTGCATAGTGTACGGTTCGGTTGTTAAATATAGACAACGAATGTTCAACTTGCAAGCGCATACAGGTTATTTTCCGATGGTAAATTTACGTTTTATTTACAAATCACTTATTAATCAACCTTCTATTAAGGTCGATTATTTCTCATTGCTGTGATGGATGTATGATGTTTTTCCTATCCGGTGTAGGGTCATGATCTTATTAAATTTGAATATGAATGACCTATCATAAAAATTGGCAGCTTTTATTTCTAGCTGGAGGTTCATTTATTACGGCTGCGAATAAACCAAATACTCCTGGTTTCAGGATATGCGCATGCTAATTCTGCAGAATCGTTTTTTATTAAACCGATAAATCACTTCATTTAATTAGAAATACCAACAGGTATTGTATACAAATCTTCGCTTGAAAAATAAAGCTATAAACTATTAGGAAAGAGTCTTCCGCTTTACCCGGGTGAATTGGCAGGTAGATTACACCTTACTATCTTTGCGCCTCAGAAAAAAGAAGGAAAATCATGTACAGAACCCATACCTGCGGCGAATTAAGATTAAAGAATATCTCAGAACAAATTACCCTGGCCGGTTGGGTGCAAACGATTCGGAAATTCGGAGCTATTACTTTTGTGGACCTTCGTGATCGCTTTGGTATTACCCAATTATTATTCGGCGAAGAACTTACAAAAGAACTGGATGACAATCCCCTTGGTCGTGAATTTGTAATACAAGCCACCGGTATAGCAAACGAAAGAAGTAATAAAAATCCCAACTTACCCACTGGCGACATTGAAATAAATATTTCATCGTTCCGCATTTTGAATAAATCGGTTGTGCCGCCATTTACTATTGAGGATAAAACTGATGGCGGTGATGATCTGCGTATGAAATATCGCTTTCTGGATTTAAGAAGAAACGCTGTAAAAAAGAATCTTGAATTGCGGTATGCAGCAGGTCGTGCCGCCAGAAACTACCTGCATAGTATGGGATTTATGGATATTGAAACCCCCTTTCTTATCAAATCTACACCGGAAGGAGCCCGGGATTTTGTGGTACCCTCCCGGATGAATCCCGGGCAGTTCTATGCCTTACCGCAATCACCGCAAACGTTTAAACAGTTATTAATGGTAAGTGGTTACGACCGCTATTACCAGATTGTAAAATGTTTCAGGGATGAAGATCTCCGGGCAGATCGCCAGCCGGAATTTACACAGATAGATTGTGAAATGGCTTTTGTAGAACAGGAAGATATCCTTATAATGTTTGAAGGTCTTATCAAATATATTTTTAAGGAAGTAAAAAATATACATTACACCGATGCTGTTCAGCGAATGACATGGGAAGATGCGATGTGGAACTATGGTAATGACAAACCCGATATCCGGTTTGTCATGCAGTTGCTTAATCTGAAAAAACCAGCCTCAGTATATACCAGCAAAAACGATCAAAGAGAATTAATAGATAGCGCAGGCTTTAAAGTGTTTGATGATGCTGAAACAGTGCTTGCCATAGCTGTACCCGGTTGCAGCGAGTATAGTCGTAAGCAAACCGACGAACTAACGGAATGGGTCAAGCGGCCGCAAATAGGAATGAAAGGTTTGGCCTTTATAAAATGCAACAAGGACGGCACCTATAAAAGCAGCATCGATAAATTTTTTTCAGAAGAAAAATTAAAAGCAATTGCTGATGCGGCAAGTGCAAAAACTGGTGATCTTGTTTTAATATTAGCCGGTGCAGAGGAAAGAACAAGAAAAGCTATCAGTGAATTGCGTCTTGAAATGGGGAAAATCCTGGGATTACGAAAGGATGATGAATTCAGATTGCTCTGGGTTCTGGACTTTCCATTGTTTGAATACGATGAAGATGGGAACCGGTGGGTAGCCAGGCATCATCCGTTTACATCACCAAAACCTGAGCAGATAGAAATAATGATCAGTAACAACCCTGTTATTGAGCATGCAGATGAATACCTGCAACATCCCTATGCGGGTATAAAGGCAAACGCCTATGATATGGTATTGAACGGAAATGAAATTGGAGGTGGCTCTATCCGCATCTTTCAAAAAGAATTACAGGAAAAAATGTTTTCGGCCCTGGGCATGGATGCGGCGGAACAACAACACAAATTTGGATTTCTGCTCGGAGCCTTTGAATATGGAGCCCCACCGCATGGGGGAATTGCATTCGGCTTCGACCGGCTTTGTTCAATATTAGGTGGCAGTGAAAGCATCCGTGATTTTATAGCCTTCCCCAAAAATAACAGCGGCCGCGATGTCATGCTTGATGCTCCGGCAATAATTGATGACAAACAATTTGAAGAGTTACAATTAAAATTGGATCTGAAAGAATGATGCCCCTACGCTGGAAACTTTTCAGAGCCATTTGTATTGTGCAGATGATAGCGGCTGCATTAAATTTAATGGACATCCTTTTTCATTTCTTTCTTCAGGCCTCCTGGGGAGGTATTTTAGGGTTGGCACTTTTTTTTACAATGGTTTTGCTGACCATAACCGCTGTCAACCTGCTCAATAATAATTATCCTGATGAGCCGCTGAATGATATCCAGAAAAAAAATTTCAACAGGTTATTCCTGGTCAATTTTTTATTCCTTTCAATCTTATTTGGCTTTGTTTTCTCAGAAATAAATTCTTTGATTCAATTGGCCAAACTCACTGGCAAAAATATTCTGAGGTTTTCTTCAGGTGTATATCTCATGCTTTTCATCTATATCATGATGCTGATATTCCAGTTTCTCATCCTGTATGGCATGGTTAAATTGAGATTTGAATTATCAGCCAACTTTTTGAAAAGGAAGTTTGAATTTGAAGAAACTTAATTAAGGGAACTAATTCTTTCTTTTTGTCTCCACCGGTAATAAATAAATATTCCCCCGACAATAAGTATCACTGCAAAAATCCTGAATATTGATTTTGTCCTTTGCAGGTCCCTGTCATTTCCCACTTTTATTTTCTGTGCCGTGGTTTCAATGAAGTAATTTAATAAAGGAAAATCACTGTTAATTTTTCTAACACCTGAAAATCGCTTCAATGCTTTTACATAATAACCACTATAAAAAAAATCAAGGCCTTTATTAAAGGCAAGGGAAGCCTGGCTCATCCTGGGTTTTACATTTACAGTATCTATGAACTCTTTGATTATGGAAACAGGAATGGCAAAATTATAACCCGCCGCGAGGCCACCGGTTTTTTGTTCCAGGGTTCCAAAAGTAGCCAGTCCAATAACTTTCCCTGTATTATCACAAACCGGGCTTCCGCTGCTTCCGTGTGTAATAATAGCATCTATCTGTATCACTGGCCATCCTCCCACCGACTTTTTAATAGCACTTACGATCCCTGAAGTAAGAGTTGGTTCAATATTCGTTTCCCTTGCAAGAAAAGTATTTGCTGTAACGGGCTCGGGATACCCGTATACTAATACCTGCTCACCAATTCTAGCAACACCATCTTTACTAAACGGTAAAGTTGGAAGTTGCTGTTCACCATCCACTTTTAACAGGGCGACATCCTTACCTGGCATAGGGCTACCCATAATAATGATCCTGGCAGGCATTCTTTTAGTGATCAGATGATCGTTATTCGCATCAATCCTGGATTGCACAAATATTTCCTGTTTAAGATCAAAAAGTATCATGGATGAAACCTGCGAATAAATAGCACTGTAGGCATTATTTAGTAAGGTTCGCTGTTCGTCATTCAACGTCATATCCCAGGAAGATTGCAACGCTTTGATATTTTCATCCGTTACATCCTGATAAGTGGTCATAGTAAATTTTTTGCGGATAAATGCGCTGTCCCGGTCAATAATATGTGCATTGGTAATAAAATAACCATCACCCGTAATAAAAAAACCAGTTCCTGATGATATTATTCTGTGGTTCTGTCTGAAATATTCTGTAGTAGCTGAAAAATAACGAAATGGTGCATTGTATAAAGCCTTTACCACAATATCCAGCTTTTCTTCGGGTGAGAACATATTGTCTGTGGTATCCAACCTTTTTACAGAATCAACCAACTGGGCAAATCTCCCTTCATTTATCTCCACTTTATTTACATAAACTTTAGCAGTATATACCGTTTGCACCATAGCTACGGCAGGTGAATTACCGGCATAATTTTGTTCCGCTGAAATAACCTGGCCATCTGCATGGGCAACCCATAGTGAAGTAAAAGCAAGAACAAAAACCTTATTTATCATCTTTAACATCCAATATTCAATTTTTCAAAATACAAAAACAATAATTAAAAAAGTAAAAGCATCTATACGGCGATGGCCCTGATAAAAAATATATCCACGTTTTTATTCTGAAAACACTCAATATAGAAAATATATTTTTCTTGCTCACTCCTTCCTGAAACGAAATATTGGTTCATTTATTCTGATATCAGTTATTTCATATTAACCCGGAATCTCTAATAAAGGAGTTTTTCCTGCTGAGCAATGAGCAGTTCCATTTTAAAACTATCCCTTTAAAGGCAGGAAAATTCCGATAGATTCATTATATTCGGTCATACGGTTGCTTACACATACCCATGATGTAAGGCAACCTTTTTTATTTTACCAAATAATTGCTATGACAGGTCATCAACTTTTTGAAGAATATAAGACCTACCCGGGTACCTGGGATGAGATGTGCGGGGAAGGCCAGATCCGCACCCAATATGGGCAGGTTTATAATGATTTCACAAAATATGCCCTTGAAATTTTGTTGCAAAAAGATAAAATGGCCGGGGAACTGTTTATGAACCAGGGGATCACTTTTACAGTATATAGTGACAATGCGGGTATCGAAAAAATATTCCCTTTTGACATCATTCCCCGCATATTAACCGGCGCAGAGTGGAGCCATATCGAGCTAGGAATAAAACAAAGACTAAGGGCATTGAATTTATTTCTGAAAGATATTTATTCTGATCAAACCATTTTAAAAGAAAATATAATTCCCGCAGAATTAGTTGCTTCCTGTCCTCAGTATACAAGGGAGGTGGTAGGTATATCCGTCCCGCATGATCTTTATGTTCATATTTCCGGCATTGATCTGATACGCAGCGAGGACGGTACGTTTTATATTTTAGAAGACAACCTGCGTACACCTTCCGGTGTTTCTTACATGCTTGAAAACCGGGAGGTGACCAAGAAAATCTTTCCGGGTATGTTATCAAATAGCCGGGCCCGAATGATCAATAATTATCCTTTGCTATTGCATAATATACTGGTAAGCCTGGCACCACAGCAATTGGCAAATCCTACAGTGGCTTTATTAACACCGGGCGTTTATAATTCTGCATATTTCGAGCATACATTCCTTGCAAGACAAATGGGTATTCCATTAGTGGAAGGAAGAGACCTGCTGGTGGATAATCAAAAAGTGTATATGAAAACCACTTCCGGTTTGCAGCAGATACACGTTATATACAGGAGAATTGACGACGATTACCTGGATCCATTAGTATTTCGTCCAGAAAGCGCCTTAGGAGTTCCTGGTTTAATGAGTGCCTATCGCAAAGGAAATATCGCTATTGTCAACGCTGTAGGTAATGGAGTGGCCGATGATAAGGCGGTATATGCCTATGTACCGGCCATGATAAAATATTACCTGAATGAAGAACCCATTTTGCCTAATGTTCCTACACATAGTTTAGAAAACGAAGAAGAAAGAAATCATGTTTTTGATAATATTGAAAAAATGGTGATCAAAAGGACGAATCAATCCGGTGGATATGGTATGGTAATGGGAAATATAGCCAGCCCGGAAGATCTGAAAGGAATAAAGAAAGCCATTCTTGAAACCCCGAGGGAATTCATTGCTCAGCCCATCATTAAGCTTTCAACAG
The DNA here is from genome assembly GCA_041743125.1 of Chitinophagaceae bacterium. Taxonomy (GTDB): domain Bacteria; phylum Bacteroidota; class Bacteroidia; order Chitinophagales; family Chitinophagaceae; genus Terrimonas_B. The sequence goes on along the minus strand of JBGTNK010000045.1, from coordinate 53,082 downwards.
TACCCTGTTTTATTGATGGCAAACTGCAACCCCGTCATGTGGATCTTAGACCATATGCTCTTTGCGGACCTGATGGAATAAGAGTGGTGCCGGGAGGCTTGACCAGGGTGGCATTGCGGGAAGGATCCCTTGTGGTCAATTCATCGCAGGGAGGAGGAAGTAAGGATACCTGGGTGGTGGATTTGTAGCTTACCTAAACTAATTATTTCAGAAAGAAGAAGACATTATAATAAATTCCTTAAACTGCTTAGGCCCTTTTTATAAATTTTAATTTTTTGCATGCTTAGTAGAATTGCCGACTCTTTATTCTGGCTCAACAGGTATATGGAAAGAACCGATTGCCTGATCAGGGTTATCCGGACCAATTATATTCTTTCTTTTGATACTGATCAGCGTACTGATTTTTCATGGAAGGATGTAATTACTCTTTTCTCGCATTATCCTGAAGCTGCAAACGAACATGGAGAAAATGCTTCTTCCTCTATCAAACATCTTATAACAGATACCAAAAATCTCAACTCCATCAAGGTATTAATATCAAAAGCCAGGGAAAATGCCAGGGGTGTGCAGGATTATATTACAAAGGAAGTATGGGAACAGGTCAATCAACTATATCATATAGTCAATGATCCGGGTATTGAAGAAAAGATCACAGGTTCCAATAGTATGGAAGTCATAGACCTGTTGGACCAGAATAGTATTTTGTTTTATGGCGTTATTGACAGTACCATGCCAAGAGGCCATGGCTGGCAATTTTTAAACCTTGGCAAATACCTTGAGCGTTGTATCCTGACAATTGAAAATACGCATGCACATTCCCAAAAAATGGACCACCGGATGGATAGCCCAAGGGATATCCTTTTCTGGAGAATTCTTTTACTTTCACTTTCGGGTTATGAACTCTACCTGAAAACCTATCCACGTGACCAGTATAATATGAATGTAATAGAACATATTATTTTCAATAAAAACTTTCCTCGTTCACTGGCTTATTCCCTTACACGGGTCAAAAGATATTTTAGTGAAATAGCTGAACATACTAAGATAGAAGGAAGTACTTCTCTTAAAAAACAATTGGGCCGCATTTGCAGCAGAGTGGAATTTGCTGATATGGATACCATAAAAGAAGAAGGATTACCTCAATTCTTATTATCTCTAAGGGACGACCTCACAGATTTTTCAAAACAACTAACCCGGATCTATTTCTCATATGCCTAACCCAAAATCTCAATGCCTGTTTTTAATATTCACCACATTACCAAATATAAATATGACCGCCCGGTAAAAGAAAGTGTGAGTGAGATCAGGATTTATCCATTTGACAGCAATACCCAACAAACGATAGATCACCAGGTAATAGTAACGGGCCAGCCGGAAATCTTTGTTACAAAGGATTACTGGGGCAATCAAACAGGCCACTTCAATCTTGTTCAACCACATACCGAGTTATTGATAGAAAGTAAATTAATTGTAAGAACACTGGCGCCAACGGTCTTTTCTCCCGGAAACCCGGCTGGTTTAGAACTCATGAAAAAAGAAATGAGCAATCATTTTTTATTGTTGGAGCTGGCCCGGCTTACGGAAATTGATCTGCAGGAAAAATTAGCAGTGCTGGTAAACGAGTTTTATATTCCCGGGATGCCCGTTGCCATTATTATCGAAAAATGCGGCGCCTTCATCTTTCAAAATTTCAGCTACATTAAAGGTATAACCACTATTGAAAGTACAGTGGAAGAAATATTGGAACACCGGTCCGGTGTTTGCCAGGATTTTGCTCACGTCATGCTTGAAATGTTGCGCAGCCTTGAAATACCAAGCCGCTATGTAAGTGGATATGTTTGCCCAAACCAAAATGGTATGAGGGGTGAAGGAGCCACGCATGCGTGGATTGAAGCCTGGATTCCGGTAAACGGGTGGATAGGTTATGACCCCACTAATAATGTTTGGGCCCTGGACTATCATGTAAAACTTGCAGTTGGCCGCCACTTTAACGATTGTACTCCTGTGAAGGGAACATTCAAAGGCCTTGCCCGGCATTCCCTTTCAGTATTTGTTTCGGTTGGTTATGAGGACGGCCAGGTAATTGAAGAAATAAGCGAAGTAAAAATCAAAGAGCCGGGACCAAATGAATTGACGGATTACGATGGAGGTCACCTGGCTCAACAACAACAATAATTCAGATCATTTTTCAATTGATCTTCATCGGAATTACTCTGCCAGTCACAACACAACCTTGAAACTAAATTATTATAATCCGCTTGCCCTTCGTCATTATTCTTGACCGATAAAGGGTGTTGAACTTTCTCCTTTCATAAATCATTATAATTAACAATCTATAGCAAAAATCTATTGCCGGGGAATCGGTAATTTGCAGCACACATTTTTTGATCATCCCCCCCGATTATCATGACTCCTCTTGCAGAAAGAATTCGCCCTAAAAATTTAGATGAACTTGCAGGCCAGCAACACCTGACTGGTAAGGGAAGTATATTACGGGTTGCAATTGGGCAGGGCCGTGTTCCTTCTATGATTTTATGGGGACCACCCGGTACAGGGAAAACAACGATTGCTAATATCATAGCAAATTCCTTACATGTTCCTTTTTTTACTTTAAGCGCCATCAGTGCCGGCGTAAAGGATGTAAGGGAGGTGATAGAACAGGCAAAATCGAAACCTGGTTCCATCCTTTTTATAGACGAGATACATCGGTTCAATAAAGGCCAGCAGGATGCTTTACTGGGAGCTGTGGAAAAGGGTATTATAACATTAATAGGAGCAACCACTGAAAATCCTTCCTTTGAAGTGAACAGCGCCTTGTTAAGCCGGTGCCAGGTATATATCTTAAAACCACTTGATGAAACTGATTTGGTCCATTTAGTGCACATGGCTATTGCAAAAGATGAAATACTTCAGAAGAAAAAAATTGAATTAAAGGAATCGGCTGCGCTTATCAATATATCCGGAGGAGATGCCAGGAAGTTATTGAACCTTTTGGAAATTGTTTGTGATTCATCAGAAAAAGAAATACTTATTACCGATGAAGAGGTAATGAAAATCGCTCAGCAAAAAATAGCCTTATACGATAAAAGTGGTGAACAGCATTATGATATTATTTCCGCTTTTATTAAATCAATTCGTGGCAGCGATCCTAATGCCGCCGTATACTGGCTGGCCAGAATGATAGCAGGTAGTGAAGATGTAAAATTTATTGCCCGAAGATTAGTGATACTGGCCAGTGAAGATATTGGTAATGCAAATCCCACCGCATTGGTAATGGCTAATGCCACCTTCGATGCCGTCAATAAGATCGGCTATCCCGAAGCCAACCTTGTTTTATCCCAATGTGTAATATACCTGGCCGCAAGCGCCAAGAGTAATGCAGCTACTATTGCCATCGGCAATGCATTACAAGCAGTAAGTGAGCATGGTGATTTGCCGGTACCCCTACATATTCGCAATGCGCCAACCAAATTGATGAAAAACCTGGGTTATGGGAAAAATTATGAATACTCACATAGCTTTGAGAATAATTTTTCCCCGCAGGAATATTTGCCCAAAGAATTATCAGGGAAAAAGTTTTTTGAGCCTGGTAAAAATGCAAGAGAAGAAGAACTTAGAAAATTTCTAAAAAATTTATGGAAGGATAAATACGGATATTGAAGTATTCATGATTACAATTTTTACAGGATTTACTTTCCTGCCAACCCAGTACTGAACGGGCTTTGCAATTCTGCGGAGATCATTACCAACGATCTGCGGTTGACTGAAAAATTTATCATTATAATAAGAAGGAATACGACCCGCTGAGTAACTTGCATGTATCCTGCTTAAAAATGTTCCGTAATGGCATATACTATTAATAATGGATATACAATCAAGAATGGATATTGAAGTGCTGATGGCAACCTTTTACGAAAAAGTAAAAAAAGATGATATTATCGGTTACATCTTCAATGATATTGCCAAAATAAACTGGAAACATCATATACCCATCATCTGCGACTTTTGGGAAACGCTTTTACTAGGCGCTACTTCATACCGAAAAAATGCCATGGCGGTACATTATACTCTTAATCGCAAGATACCGTTGGAAGAAAAACATTTTCAGCGCTGGTTACAATTATTCTTTGAAACAGTGGACGAATTGTTTACTGGTGATATTGCTATTATGGCAAAAACAAAAGCTAAATCCATCGCTTCTTTGATGCAATTAAAGATGAAGCAGGAAAACACTGGCTTCAATAATCCATGAAAGGCCTGATTTCTTAATTATGAAAACCCTATTTTGCATAATTATAATGACCAGTTCCTTTTAAAACAAATTGCAAATACCTGATACCTTAATTCCAGATTTTTCCAAACCGAAGAGTAGCTATGAATTTGAAAAACGCATCCATATTAATCATAGATGATGACCCGGATGTACTGACCGCTGTTAGATTATTATTGAAAACAGAGGTAAAAGAAGTTGTAACTGAAAAAAATCCGGAGAATATACGGTGGCATTTATCACAGAATGACTATAATCTCATTCTGCTCGATATGAATTTTACCAGTTCCATCAACACCGGCAATGAAGGCCTTTTTTGGTTGAACGAGATCAGGAAAATAAAACCCGAGGCCGCGGTGATCATGATAACTGCTTATGGCGATATTGACCTGGCCGTACGATCTTTAAAGGAAGGAGCCGCTGATTTTGTTGTAAAGCCCTGGCATAATGAAAAGCTAATGTCAACAATCAAAGAGATCCTGAAAAGGAAGGGAAATAAATCCGGAACAACAACGCTCACAAATACAGATTCCATTGTTGGTAAAGAACTACTCGGCGAGTCTGAATCAATGCAACAAATCTTTTACAAAATTGAAAAAATAGCGCCTACCGAAGCAAATATTTTAATATTGGGTGAAAATGGAACCGGCAAAGATCTTATTGCCAAAGCCATCCATCAACAATCACTTCGTGCCGCTAACCCGTTTGTAAAAGTAGACGTGGGTGCATTGACAGAAACATTGTTTGAAAGCGAATTATTTGGACATAAGAAAGGTGCTTTTACAGATGCAAGAGAAGATCGTATCGGCCGCTTTGAAGCGGCTGCCAGTGGTACCCTGTTCCTGGATGAAATAGGAAATATACCGCTGCACCTGCAGGCAAAATTATTGAGTGTTTTACAAAACCGCCAGGTGATCAGGCTGGGCACTAATGAACCCATACCAATTGACATAAGATTGATTTGTGCTACCAACATTCCTCTTAGTGAACTGGCTAATGAAGCCCGGTTTAGGAAAGATCTTATTTACCGGATCAATACAGTGGAGATCACGGTGCCCCCACTCCGCAGGCGAGAAAAAGATATCATTCTGCTGGCTAAATATTTTACCAGGCTATACAGCAATAAGTATATGAAGCCAACGCTTGATTTGGATTCAAAAGCGATAGAAAAATTGATGAATCACCATTATCCCGGCAATGTAAGGGAATTGCAATACATTATGGAAAGGGCGGTAATAATGTCGGAAGGCGATATGCTGGAGGCAAAAGATCTCTTGTTTTCGCCTATTGAAAACTCCCGTATTACAGAAACTGAAGGAACAGGAACCAAACTAAGTGATGTGGAAAAAAACACTATACTAAAGGTTATTGAAAAACATCATGGAAACATTACCCGGGCAGCAAAAGAATTAGGCCTAACCCGAACAGCATTATACAGGAGATTAAGTAAGTATGACATTTAGCCTATTTACCCTTAAGTCGTATTCAGCAGCTTATTTATAAATATGAAAGACTAACTATAAGCCTGGTAGAGCAATTAAACGATTATAATGACAGTTTTTTTTCGTTGAATATAAGCCAGACCTAATGGCATTCACTTTTGATTGTTGACTTATATGAGCATTAAAAAAATAGAATGGCGGATTCTGCTTCGGGTATTCTTATTATTTGTAACCCTTAGTGTGGGCTCTTTCCTGTTGGTAAATGGAGCCTATATTTACCTGTTATTAGTAGCGCCGGTCATCTTATATGAGCTTGCGGAATTTTACAGGTTTCATTACAAAGCACATAAGGAACTTGACCAGTTTGTGGAATCCGTTCATTACCGCGACTTCTCCCGGTATTTTGATGTAAAACACGCCCCGGCCGACCTGCAACCCTTGCGTAAAGGATTCAATGAGATCAACACGACCTTCAAAGTTATAAGCAAAGAAAAAGAAACACAGTATCAATACCTGCAAAAGATTTTGGAGTTAGTAGATACCGGTATTCTTTCTTACGAAGAAAAAGGAGGGGAAGTGGTTTGGATGAATGAATCTTTAAAAAAAATGTTGAAACTCCCCTACCTGAAAACTATCCATTCACTGAGTAAACGCGATGAAGAACTATATCAATCCGTAATCGCATTAAACCCGGGTGAAAATAAAGTGGCTAAGGCACACCCTGAAAAAAACTCATTCAAGATCCTGTTATCCGCCACTGCTTTTCAAACGGATGGAAAAATTTTTAAACTGATCGCTTTTCAAAATATAAACGAAGCGTTGGACGAAACGGAATCAAAGGCCTGGCAAAAATTATTGAGTGTGCTCACACATGAAATAATGAATTCTGTAGCTCCTATTTCATCGCTGGCAGAAACGCTTAAAAACCGGTTACAGCAATCTGCTTCTTCATTGAATAATGATTCAGGTATGGTGGATGACCTGGAATTAGGCATTGAAACCATTAAGCGAAGAAGCGAAGGATTATTAAAATTCGCAGAAACGTACCGCAACCTGAATAAGATCACCACCCTGAATCTTAAAAAAGTTTATGTACGGGATGTTTTTGAAAACTTATTGCAACTTATGCAGCCTACATTAGAACAAAAAAATATTGAAGTAGAAACGATATTAAAAGATACAGACATGGTATTGGAAGCGGATACCGATTTGCTGGAGCAGGTGCTGATCAACCTGGTAGTGAATGCCATTGAGGCGGTTAAGGATAAACCGGAGCCCAGGATCGTGCTGACTGCACACGTCTCCATTGCCAGGAAAACAGTGATCAGGGTTGCCGATAATGGAAATGGAATGGCCGAAGAACTTTTGGATAAAATTTTTATTCCCTTTTTCAGCACTAAAAAAAGTGGAAGTGGTATCGGGCTTAGTTTATGCAAACAGATTATGATGCTGCATAAAGGAAATATCCAGGTGCAATCAAAAGAAGGAGAAGGAACGGCGTTTCAACTGCAATTTTGAAAATTTCATCAACGTCACATTTATAAAATGTGCTGATCCCCTTTATCAAAACAGAATACTACTTATTTTTCTTCAGAAATGAAGTAATATTTACTAAATGAAAAGCTTAAAAGGGAAATAAATTTCCTGCCATATTTTATGTATTTCTATCCTTCCTTTCATCTGCTTCTTCCTTTGATTCTCCATCTTCCGCTCCCTCTTTTATATTTTGAATGAGGGAGGATACAGGGCCCTGCATATTTTCCTGGGGATCCGTTGTGTTCAAAGTTTCGGCATCAGGTTTCAACCCCTTTTTTTTATCCTTTTTGCTTTTCTCATCATCTTTTTGATTTACCATAAGTTTTATTTTAAAGTCATTAGAATCTAACAAATTTGAGACCGTTATTTTTTCACCCATTATAGAATGATCCTGATTACAATATTATCAGGCTATCCCTTATAATCTCATTTTACTAAGTTAACATTTTTCAATTAGTCTGTCCATTCAGCTGTTTTACTCAGGTAGAATTAACAAATCTTCAATGTCAAATAAATCAGCGATATCACATTATGGTCTTAAATAAATAGTCCTAATTATTTCCATTTAAAGGTGAGCGGAACATTAATTTTTATGGCAAAGCTCCTCCCCATATTAAATACACCCTGCCTTCCACTGGCATTATTTATAGCTGTATACTTTAACCTGCTTAGATGATTTTGATATACCACATTGGTCAAATTATTTCCGCTAAGGTTTATGGAAAATAAGACGACTCCTTTCCGTGTGATATCCGTTCCCGCGGAAACGTTGATCAGCCACCAGGATGGAGTAGTTGTTTCTGTATTGTAACCAGTAAAAGCATTTTTTTGCCGGAATGTATAATCACTTTCAAGGCTTATATACAGGTTCCGGACTTTGCGTCCCTTGGGCAAAAAATTACCCTTCAGTTGCGAGAGGAATCTGGCGGAGGGAATATCCGGAACATTCCTTGATCCATCGATCTCTTTAGCAAACCTGGCTCTTGTAAATGAAAATGTATTTTCAAAATGCAACCAGTCAAGCGGATGAGGATGCAAGTCCATATTAAATTCCATTCCATACAAACTGGCCTGCTGCTGATCAAACCTGAAAATAGTTAATTCGTCACCGCTATTGGCATCTATAACCAGTGAATCACCGCCAGAACTGTTTGGCACTTTTCTGTAGTAAATGAAATTATTAATGGAATTGAAAAAAATACCTGCTCCAAGCGTTATATGTTCGCTGTTAAAATCTAATCCGCCATCAGCCTGCCAGCTTGTCTCCGATTTCAAATCCCGGTTACCCACTTCAAAGCGGTTAGTACCTTCATGTGCGCCATTACTTGCCAGTTCAGCCAGCGAAGGTGCTCTGAAACCCCGGGCCACATTGAATTTTAGAGTAAGCTCTTTATTTTTTTCATAGCTAATACCCGCACTACCAGTAACATTTGAAAAGTTAGTTTTAAATGGTGTAAACTTGACCACAGATCCCTCTAGCAGTTCCTTTCCATTTACATGGCGGTTATCAACACGTAGCCCGCCGCTGAATGACAATTTATCCCGATGAAATTGGGTAAATACAAAACTCCCGATATCAAACAGGGAGTATTCGGGAATCAAAGCTTCTTCCGCTAAATTATCATTGGTTTGATTCATTCCAGAGATACCGATTGTTGTTCGCCAGTTATCTTTATAAGGGAGGTTGAGCTTGCCTGAATAATTCACTGTTTTCAGGTCAAAATAAGCAACAGGACTATACGCCATATCCGGATCTCCAAATTCCCGGCGTTGATTTCTCTGGTACCCAACTGCTACATCCAGTCTGCTTCTTCCTGCATTAAAACTATTATCGGTGGATAATTTAAAATGCTGCACATGCTGATAGGGAATTAATGGATGAATGGATTCAAAATCTTTAGGGGATGCAAATTCCTCACCACCACCCGCTACTGTTTTAATAAACCTGCCTGAAGCAGAATCCCTGTCCCCTTCTATAATGCCGGCATGTTGGTCAAAATGACTTAGCCGTAAATAACTATGTCCCCATGATCCGCTGTAGCCAAGCATCCCTCCCAAATTTTTATTTTCAAATTTTGAATTGAATACAGCTCCGTCATATTTATTTTCATAATCCTGCGCTGCTTTATAGGACCCATATGTATTAAAACTAAATCCGTTTTTGGCCCCCGCCACCGTTGCGTAATATCCCCTTAAGCGGCTATTAGTCTGGTATTCGCCAAGCAGGTTGGCAAGAATAGTACCTTCGGAAACCGGGGTTAATGATTGTATATTGATAACTCCTGCCAACCCATCAGAACCATACATCAGGGAGGCCGGCCCTTTCAGCACCTCTATTCTTTGCACACTGTAATCATCAATTTCAATTCCATGTTCATCGCCCCACTGCTGCCCTTCCTGTTTTATTCCGTCATTTACCACCAGTACCCGGTTATAACCCAGCCCCCGGATAAATGGCTTGGAAATGGCAGGCCCGGTTGTTAATGCACTAATACCAGCGATATGACTTAGACTATTTATTATATTAGAACTACTGATTTTAAACAGCTCTGTTTTCTTCAGTACAATAACAGGCTGCGGCGATTGTTTCAGCCGTGTGGCAGTGGATACGCCGGTAACTGTTACACCTTCATGTTCCACTACGGCATCTTTTAACGCAAAATCTTTAACTGAATTTCCTTTAACAGAAACCATTTCTACCACACCTGCATACCCAATAAAAGAAACTTCAATCAAATAGTTTCCTTCAGGCAAATAGGATGTTTTGTATTCACCGTTTTCGTTAGCAATAGCATCGCGGTTTAGTTCATGGATACGAATGGTGGCATTTGGTAAGGGTTCACCTGTATTTTCATCGGTTATTTTCCCGCTCAAAACAGAGCGGGTTTGCGCAGATAAACTTTGAATGAAAAGCAGGGAGAATATTAAAAAGATGATTTTATTTTCTTTCATGGGAAAATGCAAATAAAAAAGGAGTAAAATAAAAATAAGTAAATGCTCCGGCCATGGGCCGGGAATCAGGAAAGTTTAGATATGGCTTACAGGAGGTCCCCGGCGGCAAAAGAATATGGGTGAAACTAAAAATACGTGGGGCGAATTGCTGGTATGATAAGTAATATATGCCGCAGATTTTTGAGAGATACAAGGGTCACCCGGTTCAATATAAGGTATCAAAAAATTGTCTATGCAATTACAGGAAAAAGAAACCTCACCTGTCTTACTCTCCTTATTTTCGGCATTTTGGGCTGACGCATTCTTTTCATGAACCAGGTTATGAATATACAGCACGGCTCCTGTTTGCTGAAAAAAAATCAGCAAAAGAAGGATAGCTATACCACGGTTAATGTGAGAAGGGGCTCTCATTGTTATGCAAAGAAAAGAAAAATGTACGCCTGCTGTTCAACTTTTATTTGGTCCCATTCAACCAATATATAAGACGCCGGGTATTTGATATTTTACAGGTGCGCATAAAAGCTTGACACTATGCACCAAATAACCTTAAACTTCTCCCGGGGCAATTTTATTGCAAAGATGTGGTTTACTCGTCCTGGAAAACTTTTTATACTTTCTTTAGAAATCTTAACCCTATTTCTTAACCCGTTAAGAATACCCATAGCTTATTCAAAAGAAATAGTACCAACCTGAGTAAGAGGAATATCGCTTAGATAGTGACCAGGCACAGGGTCATATACCAGCATTTTTTTGCCTGTTTCTTCAGCGGTAAAGTAGCCCAGTAAGGTCAATTCTTTCACTTTTCGGTAAAAGGGAAATTTACCCGGCTCTTTTTTCAAGCCGAAACCCCAAACAGATCCCGGCGATTTTTCGGTTTCCTGTTCCAACTTAGTCAATAGCCTAATACGTTGCTCTGGCGATGAATCTAAAAAACTCTTGCCATTTAATTCTTTAGCTTTTTCCTCAAAGGCATCCATTCCCTTTAAAAAATGCTGCTTGTCTTCCGGAGAATATACCTGGCTGATCATCCTGTCTATAAAGCGGTCAATATGCAGATCCTTAGCGCCGGGTGTGGTGGTTTTTGGCAAAATAGTCTCTGCCAGTTCACTTATTACATCAGCCTGGTCAGTTGAAAAAAACTGGGGTTGCCATGTTTGTGATGGATTGCTATTGCAACTATTAAAAATACTTATCACCGATGGAACAGAAATAGTATATCCCATTGCCAGCAATGTTTTTTTAAGTGCTTCTCTTCTTTTCATAAAAAATTATATTTCATTTAAAATGATCAGATATTTCTTTTCTTCATTTCAGATACAGCAAAATCAACAGCCCTTGCTGTTAAAGCCATATAAGTAATAGAAGGATTCTGGCAGGATGAAGAAGTCATGCAGGCGCCGTCAGTTACAAACACATTGGGCACATTGTGAACCTGGTTATTTCCGTTCAGTACAGAAGTCTTTGGATCCCGGCCCATCCGGGCGGTTCCCATTTCATGCACACCTACACCTGGTCCGCCCATATTATCAAATACATTTACATTTTTCAATCCTGATGCTTCCAGCATTTCCTTAGCATCATTAGCCATGTGTTTGCGCATAGCTATTTCATTTTCTTTAAATTCACAATCTATAGATAAAACAGGCTGATCCCATTTGTCTTTGATTGCTTCATTTAATGTAACCTTGTTTTCATGATAAGGCAAACATTCTCCAAAGCCAACAAGAAACATTCCCCATCCACCCGGTTTTGCCAGGCCTTCCTTAAATTCTGCTCCAAACCCGGAGTCGTTAACCCCTCTTGACCAACCGCCCCTGCCGGCAGATCCCTGGTATCCAAATCCACGCAGAAAGTCTTTTGTTTTTGTTTTTTCATCAAGATTCTTATACCGTGGAATATATATTCCATTGGGGCGCCGGCCCTGGTAATACCTGTCTTCAAACCCATCATAACTTCCAGTAGCGCCAATGCGATAATGATGATCCATCAGGTTGTGCCCAAGTTCACCACTATCGTTACCCAACCCGTTGGGGAAACGACTGGATTTTGAATTAAGTAAAATAAATGAGGAGCCCAGCGTTGAAGCGTTGCAGAAAATTACTTTAGCAAAAAATTCCGTTACTTGTTTTGTTTCGGAATCAATTACACGAACACTTGTAGCTTTTCCTTTGGTATCATCATAAATAACAGAGTGCACAATAGAATAAGGCCGGATAGTAAGATTGCCGGTTTTTTCTGCAGCAGGTAATGTAACCGCATTACTACTGAAATATGCACCAAAAGGACAACCTCTTGAACACCGGTTACGGTATTGACATTGTCCGCGGCCATTTAACGGTTCTGTTAGGTGAGCCACCCGGCCAATGGTTAAATACCTGCCGGGAAAATCTTTTTCAATTCTTGACTTTACATGTTTCTCCAATGTATTCAATTCCATGGGTGGCAGATAATGCCCATCAGGTAAATGCGGCAATCCCATTTTTTGACCGCTTACGCCAACAAATTTCTCCACGTATGTGTACCAATTTTCAATATCCTTATACCTTATAGGCCAGTCGACTCCAATCCCCTCTTTTGCATTGGCTTCAAAATCCAGGTCGCTAAGCCGATAACATTGTTTACCCCATATCAGTGAACGACCGCCTACCTGGTTGCCGCGGATCCAGTCAAAACGCTTAACTTCTTCATAAGGATTTTCCAGGTCATCAGCATAAAAATGCTTGTTCGATTCTCCAACAAATCCGCTTCGTATCTGAACGTGGTGTTTTTTCATTTCGTCAGGAGTAAGTTGTCCCCTGTTAGGAAAATCCCAGGGATCAGCATTGGCCGTGGGATAATCCGTAATATGCTTCACCATTCTGCCTTTTTCCAGCACCAAAGTTTTGAGTCCTTTTTCACACAGTTCTTTGGCTGCCCATCCTCCGCTGATACCGGAGCCTATTACGATAGCGTCATATGTATTTGCCATGATTGAAAATTTATTTTGAAATAGATTATAAATTGTTGGTTCCGGATATAATCATTCTTTGCTTTTATGTAATCCATTTTCCACTAAGACATAAAATCTTAAACTGTATACTCATTTACCTGCTGCAAATTTTCCAAAACGTCAACTGTTGTTTGATATGCAAAACATGCATAGTCCTGGTGCTTTTTTTTGGAAAGGTTTATTTAACCATCAACAAAAATGTTCAATACCAGGAATCACAATCTTCATTCACTAAGCTCCTTGCCTCACAATGTCCTTAACCAGATATTCCTGTAACTGATCGGCTCACTCTTATCGCCGTGTGATTGCAACTTGATAGGCGCTGGTCCATGTACCCGATAGGATGGCTGGCCAATGTAAGGTGTATCACCTAATAAAGTGGTATTGTTTTGAACAAGAACACCGTTATGAAAAGCTGTTACCCGGGCAAGAGAAGTCAAGATTCCTTCCTTACTGAATTTAGGCGCCGTCCAGATCACATCATAGGTCTGCCATTCCCCGGGTTTTTTGCATGCATTTGCCAGGGGAATTGCCTGCTTATACATACTACCCACCTGCCCGTTTACATAAGTTGTATTTTTGTAATTATCCAGTACTTGCAGTTCATATCCACCCGCTCCCCATGGAAGCGCTGCCAGGAAAATTCCACTATTGCCGCGGGCCTGTCCCGACCCGGTTATGTTTTCAGGTATCAGGTATTCTATGTGTAATTGAAAATCGGTAAAAGAACTTCTGGTTTGAATATCACCGGTGCCTTTATTGACCGTCATAGCGCCATCACCTAACACCCATTTGGCACGAGTAGAGTCTTTCGTATTTACCCATTGATCAAGATTTTTTCCATCAAATAAAATAATGGCATCAGAAGGAGCATTGCTGAAATGAGCACCGGGAGTTACTACGGCTGGCACGGGAGAATAAAACTCTGTTTCCTCAGGTTTTCCCTTTTGCTGTGCATTTATCACACCAAAAATTGTTGCAAATAAAGTGGTTAAAATAATAATTCTTTTCATTTTTGTTTGGGGTTTAAATCAAAAAAATCATTTGAAAATAATTCATTAAGGTCGGCATTGGTATTGGATCATCCAATTATTTATTCCCATTCCGTTATTTCAATTTTCCTAAAATATATTTCAGCACCTTCAGACTGAATTAATATTTTCCCTTCGCTCAAAGATGATGATTCAGCCTGATTGACTATCATCCCGTTTACTATATAAGTGATCTTACCATTACCTGCAGTTATCTCCACCCGGTTCCATTCCCCATGAGGCTTTTCATTATCGATTTTCTTTTTTGCCCTGGTAAAATTGTTGGGTATGGTTCGTTTACCATCAATAACAACGGTGGTACTATCTATCATCCAGAAATCACCCACATCACCCTCCTGTATCTGGCACTCAATGGATTTAGGCCATACAAAATCTTTTTCAGACAGTGGCATATAAAAGCAAATTCCATTATCTCTTTTAGTGGTATCGGCGTCCCGCGGAGGAAATTTTTTTTCTCCCCATTTAAATTCTGTTACCAGGTGAAAATTGCTGAAAGTTTTCCGGGTACTTATATAACCAAATTCTTTCCCGCTGATATGCAACAAACCATTTTCTACTTTAAAAACTTTTTCAGGATCATTATCTTTTCCTTTTGTAGTTAAGTAACTGTACCAGCCATCCAAATTGTTACCATTGAATAAGGGTTGCATTATTGGCTGTTGTGCGTTTAAACAAAAACGCGTTAAGATAAAACCGGCAATAATTAATGTTTTCATTTTTGTTTTTTAAAATGGCCAATTGTATAATTTGAGCGCATTATTATTTTCTGAGACAAGTACCACTTTCCTGTTGGCAATTCCTAATACCATCATATCTCTGACAGCCCCCCTGATATTGATACCGCTTTGCCGGGCTGCCAGGGCGCTGAAACCGCCTTTGCCATCACCTTTTAGTAATGCCCCATAGCTTGCATCGTATATCCCTGTTTCTGGTTTTGACTGGTAAAAGTTCCCGCCCATCAGTATATCGATATTCCCATCTTTATCAAAATCTTCAGCTACTATGCCATACATGGGTGATAACTGCGCTTCGGTGGGTAAGGCCCTGGGCGTAAACGTTCCATCCTTATTGTTGATGAACACACTGCTCTCCATTTTATAGGCATCTACCTGCACGGCCTCCCGTAACTGCTCCGGGCTGAATATATCGGTGATCGTTTGCTCCTTATAATGCTCGTATCGTAAATATTTTTTCTTCAGGTATGGTAGCACAGCTACCAGGTCATGCCGTAAAAGCATCGGGTAGGAACTGTCACCATTATAGCAGGTTACTATTTGTTGCACCGTTCCATTACTGGCAAAATCTCCCGCATACATACTTACTGGTTTTGCCTGCGATGCTTTGAACCGCGAGTTCAGTCCATGATTGCCCCCGATGATATCGGGATAACCATCGTTGTTTATATCTGCTATCACCAGCCGGTTCCACCAGCCATTGGTCTTGCTTAATCCCGCGGCCGCTGTTGTTTCTTTGAGGGTATTGTTTTCATTGTGAAATATTTTTACCGACATGTATTCTCCGGCTATCACCAGGTCGGCTTTATTGTCCTTGTCATAATCGAACCATGCCGCATCGGTCACCATACCCGCCAATTTAAGTTCCGGCGCCACTTTTTCTGTTACATCGGTAAAGACCCCTTTACCATCGTTGTTTAATATATATCCCTTGCCCGGATATCCATACCGGAACGGTGTCAGCCTTACGCCCACAAACAGATCCATATCATTGTCGCCGTCATAATCCCCTGCCCTTACACAACTGGTGCTCTCAAATATATAAGATGGCAATACCTGCGCAGATTTGCTATACCCGCCTTTGCCATCATTGATATATAACCGGTCTATTAAAGCCGTGGCATTGGGGGAAAACTCATTGCCACCGCTGCATACATACAAATCCTGATCTCCATCTCCATCAGCATCAAAAAACAAGGCATCCGTGTCTTCACTCACTGCATCTTGTGCCAGCAGGGTTTCATTGCTTTTGATAAAACTGCCCCCTTTGCTTTGAACATACAAGGCTCCCGCCTGGTCTTTGGCTCCCCCTATATAAATATCTTCCCGGCCATCGCCGTTCACATCACCCCGCGCCATTCGGGGACCTTGCGTAGAGAGCATGTGAAAGATGAGCCGGTCACGGTCAAAATCTACAAAGTCATTTTCTTTATGAATAAAGTCAAGGCCGTAGTTTGTTTTGCTCTGCGTGAAGATCGCTGTGGCAGCCACCGGTTGCTTATTGAAGCCTTCCGATGCTATAGCGCCGGCCTGTTTAATAATTAACTGCTGGTTGGGTTGCACATCTTTTAAAATACTTCTTTGCCCGCCATTCCATATTACTACTACTGAATCTATCTTCTCCGTTTTACCCAGGCCAAAGTTCAAACGGCTGTCTACCGTTGATTCAAAACCACGCATCGGCATCTGTTCCTGGTAAGCAAGCCGATGATTATAATGAACCGTTACTTTTGCGCCAATACCCGATTTGTTTTTCCCCTCTCCCTGCAGCGTTACTTTTAAAAATTTATTCTCCGGGTGCTGCTGCACACTCTCATTGCGATACACAAAACATGGCATGTTCACATTGTTCACCACCAAATCCAGATCCCCATCATTATCCAGGTCCCCATAAGCCGAACCATTAGAAAACGAAGGTTCAGCCAACCCCCATTCACCCGCCTTATTGGTAAACGTCAGGTCGCCATTATTACTAAAAGCATAATTGGGTATGGGGTTGGAAGGAATTAAATCAATGAGATTTGTAATAATATTTTTTTCTTTATTGATGATTTGCTGACGAATATCAGCATATGCATTATTTGTGTACTGTATATAATCCTGGTCAGTGATGTCCTTGTAAATGCCATTGGCTACAAAAATATCTTTGTAACCATCATTATCCAGATCCGTAATCAATGCCCCCCAGCTCCAGTCGGTAGCAGATACATTTGCATACCGGCTGATCTCACTGAACCAAACATTCTTATGTTGCCTATCCTCCAAATTCCCTGATGCTCCACCATTCAGTTGCAAAGCGTTCCGCACAAATTGTTTGTAATAGCCATTATTTATATTGGATAGATATTTATCCCAGCTTTCAAATGCAGTTTTTGTTTTCACCCGGCCTTCTTCTTGCGGAAACATATCTGTAACATATATTTCAGAGAAACCATCATTATTTATATCCGCGATATCGGCTCCCATGGAATTCATACTCATCTCCCGGATACTTTCTTCCCCCATTTCCTTAAATTTCCCATCCTGCTGATTTATGTATAAATAATCCTTTTCAAAAAAATCATTGGACACATAAATGTCCTGCCAGCCGTCGTTATTAACATCTGATATGGTAACGCCCAACCCAAATCCAATCATGCTGCTGTATATACCTGCTGTGTATGTTACATCCACAAAGCCTCCGGTCAGTTCACCAGACGGGAGTGAAACGGGAACTCCATCATTGCGATAAAGTTTGTTTCCTCCCAGCGAATCGGGTATGGTCCGCTGATCTTTAACAATGTCATAATTACCTACTGAGCGAAACGAGTTGGTAAGGAGGTAACAGTCCAGGTCTCCATCGTTGTCATAATCAAAAAAAGCCGCATGGGTGGAAAGTCCTTTATTATCCAGGCCATATTCATTCGCTTTTTCAGAAAATGTTACCTGGCCTGAAGAAGATGGACCATTATTAATATATAACGAATTGCTGCGGTTTCTGCTTTTTATTTCACCAGACTTGCAAACATAAATATCTATCCATCCATCGCCATTTACATCCACCATGGTAACGCCGGTTGACCATACGCTATCTGATGCTACACCTGATTCTATAGTAATATCTTCAAATTTTAAATCTCCCTTATTTAGAAAAAGCTTATTTGATTGCTGACTAGAACAGAAAAAAATATCCGCTAATCCGTCATTATTTATATCGCCAATGGCCACCCCACCTCCATTAAAAAAATTACGAAATGTATAAGGATTAAATTCTTCGTTGTAAGACAAATCGTTAGAAAAGTCAATACCTGTTTGGGATGAGGGAAGAAGTGTAAATAAACTATTTTTTGATCCCGTGTGCTTACAGGAATAAAACGCTGCCAGGACAATGAACAGTTTTAGGTAGCAAACTCTATTATATAATAAGTAGATTATCCTTTTTGTAATAACAGGTAACATCATAATCTTTACGCACAAAAAAAACCGGGGTCAATGGTTATAAAATGAATGAAGTTGTAAGCTATTTAAGATCCGGGTACCCTTTTACTAAAAATCAAAAAGTTGTTGCAGAAATCAAAATTGACTTAAAATGAAAGGAATGCAAAAAGTAATTTTTTGCATTCCTATAATCTATCCAGCGGGATTCATCTCAGGATGAAATCAATAACCCGGATTTTGTTTTAAATTTTTATTGGCATTGATCACACTTTCAGGGATTGGAAATAAATTAACATGGGCACTTCCATCCGCCGGGTGGAACATAAAGGCGCTATTATATATTCCAAAGCGAATCATGTCCTGCCTCCTGGTAGCTTCAAAAAACATCTCCCTGCCTCTTTCAGCCAAAAAAGTAGCAGCCGTCATGGTTGCATAAGGAGTAACGCCACCATGTATTGTTCTTATCTGGTTGACGATTGCAAGAGATGTGGCTTCATTCCAGCTATTCGCCTTTCTGGCCAATGCTTCAGCCTTGGTAAGGAGTATGTCTGCATAGCGGAATAAAACCCAATCATTACTTAACTGACCTGTCATTCCTTTATAAAATTCATACTTTCCTATCCTGGCACCAGATTGTCTCCAGGCCGCTGGCTCCAGCTCATTAATATATGGAGTATGGTTTATTTGCGGACCATCAGGGTCAGATGCATCAGCACCTGCGTCATTCAGGGGACTAACGCCATCGGCACCATATATTTTTCCGACAATAAAATTGGTTAATCTTTTATCAACGGTTCCCGTTACCAGTGTGCCCTTAGGATCTGTGCCTACCACAGTACCCTGGGGACCCGGATTCTGTACCGGGTCTATATATGAATTGTAAAATTCCTGTACGCTGGCCCAGCCATTCCAGGGTTGGGCGCCCATGTTCCATGTAGCTTGTTCCGCCATGTGAAGGGTCTGGTGCGGGAGATTAAAGCCTGTAGCCTGAATTTCATCATAAGGTATTACCCAAATAAACTCGGTAGAACCTTTATTGTTCTTACTGAAGTTGTCCCGGTAATTGGGCATTAAAGCGAATTTGCCAGAATTAATAATGTCATCGCAGGCAGCGATCGTTTTATCCCATTGGGCTGTGCCACTAAAGACTTCCGCATTCAGGTATAACTTAGCCAGTACCGCCTGTGCTGTATAATAATTTACCCTACCGTAAGTGGCATTATCATTGGGTCCTGTTTTTTGTAATTCAGGCAGGGCATCTGTTAATTCCTTCTCAATAAAATTATATACCTCTTTGCGTGTGTTGTTTGGAGGCGGATCTGTTTTTGTAAAGTCTGTGCTGATTGGAACATTACCAAACAGATCAACAAGCCAGTAATAATAGATAGCTCTTAATGCTTTTAGTTCGGCAATAAACTTTGCAGAAGAAGAAGTGCCTAACGGCTCCAGGATAGAAAGTACCCTGTTGCAATTATTAACCCCCCTGAACAAAAACGCCCAGGTATTTCCTGGTCCTGCATCTGCAGGAACCGTAGTATGTCTTTTTAAACGGATCCAGTGACCACCATCTCCCCAGTCTGGTCCGCGTTGAGGAACCACTATTTCATCTGTTGGAACTTCCTGCACCCGCATAATGTTACCATCAGCGCCAAAACTTCCATACAGGTTTGTGTAGGCTGCAGCCAGTAGTGACACTATTTCTGCATCTGTTTGACCAAAATTCTGACTCGTGGCCGTATCATAGAGTACCTTTTTTTCATCCAATTTTGTACAGGATCCCATTAAAAGCACCCCTATCAGCAAGAATTTTGTCGGAAATAAAATTTTCATATCAATTTTTTGATTGATGAATTAATTACGATTAAAATTTCAGATTTACACCAAATGTGTAAGAACGGGTATACACCCAGGTATCCCTGGCATCAACCCCGGGTGCCAATACATTGCCTCCATAGCTATACCTTACTTCCGGATCTACGCCTGTATAATCAGTAATGATAAACAGATTTTGACCATTGATGTATGCCCTTAACCCCTTTATGATTCCGTCTTTATTAAAATTGAATGTGTATCCAAGAGTTGCATTATCTAATTTTACAAAATCACCTTTTTCTACAAAAAGACTGCTGAAGCTTGGTTGAGATTTTAAAGCCGGATTAAAATATTTAGTTGTTACTACATTATAGCTGGCAATATTGGAAGGTGTTGAATTTTCAAAGAAAGCACGATAGGTATTTACGATATCATGACCAAAGGAACCGCGTAAAAAGAAATTAAGATCAAAATTTTTGTACCTAAAAGTATTGGTGAAGCCTAATTCAAACTTAGGAAGGCCATTTCCAATTTTTGTTTTAAAACCATCACTAAGCACGTCCTTTCCGGTGCCATCATCAAACAAAAATTTACCATTAGGATCCAGGCCTTTATAAATAGGACCCCATATGATACCGATCTTTTCTCCTTCAACGGCCCGGGTTATCTGGGTTTGTTCCTGCCCTGGTGAACCTAAGTTACTTGCCCCTATAACTGTACCTGCCAAATTCTTATTTAACTCGGCTAGCGTAATATTAAATGTTGAAAAATTTAGCGAGGTATTCCAGTCAAAATCATTGTTTTTGAAAACATCATATCCTAATACAAATTCAAAACCTTTGTTTTCCAACGTTCCTATATTCATCCACTTTCTGTCAGTAGGATTAGGAGGTACTGGCACGGTAGCATTAAATAAAAGATCAGATGTTTTACGCTTGTAATAATCCATGCTTCCGGTTAAACGGTTGTTAAACAAAACAAAATCAAGGCCTATGTCAAACTCCGCTTTTCTTTCCCATTTCAAATCCGGGTTAGCATTTTGTGTTGGTGCATAGGAGGGGATATAACCGCCGTTGTATAAAAAGGAACTTCCTGTGGGACCGTATAAGAATTGCGATAAATAAGAATTGGGAGGCAAAGCACCGGTAATTCCATAACTGCCTCTGAGTTTAAGAGAGTTTACATGTGCTATGTCTGTGATCCTGCTTATATCAAGTCCGGCACTTACCGCAGGAAACATTCCCCATTTATTATTTTCACCAAACTGGGTGGATCCTTCTCTTCTAAGACTTGCTGATAAAAACGCCAGGTCTTTGTAATTAAGATTTGCTCTTCCAAAAAATGCAATTAGCCTGGAGCCGTTTTTATAACTGGAAGCAACCGCCCTACCATTTTTAATATCACCGGCATTGAATATATTTTCAGAATTTACATCAGATAAAAAATCTCCTGCCCTTACATAAAGTCCGCTATTTGTAAATGCCTGGTAAGAATATCCTGCTACCGCCGATAAATTTACGTCACTGAATATTTTCCTATCGTAAGAAAGAGTGTTCTCCACCAAACGAGAATAGGTCTCATCATCCTGCTTTCTCGCCAGGCCATTAGCGGAGAAGCCGCTCCTGTTTCCTTCTATGATACGTGAATCAAAAGAGGTTTTAGGAAGATAAGCCCAGCGGAAATTGCTGGAATTTTGTTGCGCATACCGTACCAGGAATTTCAGTCCGCGAATAATTTCATAACTGACAGTAGTATTTATGTTCATCCTTTTTAGAGTACCCTGGTTTGTATTTTGTTCCAGTACGGCAAGCGGGTTTGCATATTCTACAAAATTTTGTTCTACATAACCACTTCCTGTTAAATTGAGCCCGCCAGAACCGGGGGCATCAGTAGTGCGAAGCGGCGCAGTAGGATTAAATATGGTTGCATATTGATAGGCCCTGTCAAATCCAAACTTTGATGCCCGTTGGGTAGCCGTTACATCTAATGTAAAATTAAGTTTGTCTTTCATCGCCCTTTGCGTCAGGTTCATATGCCCGTTAACCTGGTTAAATCCGGTTCTTATAGAAACGCCCTGGGCTTCCCTGTAATTAACAGATGCAATGTAGGATGTACCACTGCCATTTCCCCCGGAGAATGAAACATTATGAATATGAGAGAGGGCAGTTCTTGTAATAGCTTTATTCCAATCCGTATTGGAGCCTAAATCTTTGCCTCCTGCCGCCTTATACTCAGCGGCATTCATGTGCGGGATAAATTCGCCGGGAACCTCAGAAGTAACACTTCCGTTATAAGAAATAACCGGAATCCTGCCACCTTTTTTTGTGGTAATAATGATAACACCTGAAGAACCCCGTGTACCATAAATGGCTGCCGAGGCTGCGTCTTTCAAAACATCTATACTTTGAATATCGTTGGGATCAACCGTATTGATATCAGCACCAACTTGTCCATCAACTACTATCAATGGAGATGTATTAGCTCCTAAGGTTGAAAGACCACGCAAGCGGATTGTAAAGCCGCCGTTTGGATTGCCGCCGGGCCTTGATATGGATAAGCCAGCCACTTTGCCTTGTAGCAATTGGGTCACGTCACTTATATTTCCTTTATTAAATTGTTCTGCATTGACCGTTGTAATGGCACTGGTAACTTCCCTCTTTTCTGGGTTCCGTAACCCGTTACCACTACTTCATTTAATTGCCCGGCATTGGGTGATAAGGCAAGATTGATAGTTGTTTGGTTTCCCACTGTCACCTGTTGCGTAGGAAATCCTATATAAGAAAAAATGAGTACTGATTTTTGACTGGGTACTGTTAAAGTGAATTCCCCTTCAAGGTTTGTTGTAGTTCCGGCTGAGGTTTCTTTAACCGTTACCGAAACCATAGGCAAAGGCTGATTGGCATTATCAGTTACTTTTCCCCTTACACTTATTTGAGCAAAAAGTGTGTTACTTAAAAATAAAACAAGAATAAGTATGGATACATACTTAAACGTTTTTGCCAGGTAATGACTCATAAGCATAAACTTTGGATTATTAATGAAAGGATTATTTTTTGGAAATTATCTTAAGTCCTGTTGTTGGT
Source organism: Chitinophagaceae bacterium (assembly GCA_041743125.1). GTDB lineage: Bacteria > Bacteroidota > Bacteroidia > Chitinophagales > Chitinophagaceae > Terrimonas_B. Next base: position 29,795 of record JBGTNK010000045.1, on the reverse strand, counting down.
GAACGTGCAGAAGAGCTTAATCAGGGGCCCTGCTACAGGTCCGTTGTCGTTTTGGTAATAAACAAAAGGATCTACTACCCGGGTGAAAAAAAGAAGCATATCTTTTTGCAGGGGGAATTACGGCAAAAACTGTTCTTTGGGAAAAGGAAGAATTTGTGGTATTCATACAGCAGTCGTTTAAAAAAATTCTGGCTAAAGGAAAAATTGTTAAACAATTTTAAAGTGTCGTTTTAACAATTAAAATTAAATGTAGGATAATTTGCACTAACAAAAAAATAATTATCCAATAAAAATACATCCGGGGCCGACCAAAAATTTAGCATGAAAGGACGAACAGGGGTTCGTTGTTTCCGACACGCCTTTCCTTCTTTCCAATTAATAGCCACTTCTATTATTATTCCCTAATGCCCCCGATTAACAAATCCAATTACCCGAAATTTGCGCACAAACAATAAAATAAAAAATGTTTACCCGGTATAAAGCATTCTTATTCGACCTGAACGGAACCATGATCAATGATATGCCCTATCACATTGAAGCATGGCACAAGGTGATGAATGGATTAGGCGCTGATATGAGCATGGAGAAAATGAAAAAAGAATGTTATGGCAAAAATGAGGAGATACTGGAACGCATATTCCCCGGGCGTTTTAGTAGGGAGGAAAAAAATAAGATTGGGCTGGCAAAAGAACAAAAATACCAGGAAGACTACCGGCCGCAGTTGAAATTAATTAAAGGCCTTGATGATTTTTTGAAACAATCCAGGAAGGCCGGAATAAAAATGGCAATCGGTACGGCGGCCATCATGTACAATGTTGACTTTGTTGTAGACGGGCTTGGCATCAGGCATTATTTTGAAGCCCTCGTCAGTGCTGACCAGGTAACAAAAAGCAAACCTGACCCGGAAACCTGGCTCAGCTGCGCTGAAACATTGGGAGTGTCCGCAACAGAATGCCTGGTATTTGAAGATGTACCCAAAGGTGTGGAATCAGCCCAGCGGGCCGGTATGGATTGCGTAGTGATAACCACCTTGCACAATAAAGAAGATTTTTCCAATTTTCAAAATGTAGCTGCATTTATTAGCCACTATGATGAAATAGAATTATAATTCAAAGGGAAAACAGTTTGTAAACTTTCTGATTATATCTATCCGGTTAACTCATCATTATTTTACAGGTATCCGGATAACCGTAAATGAATTTCCCTGAAGGGTAACATCCATTTTCTTTCTTTTCACTGCCATAGTCTTTACAACCGGGCTAACCGCCCACGGCTTTTCAATACTATTTACTGCATCTGGTGAAATGGCAGTTAAGATGGTAATGTTCGCTTCTCTCCCCACATTTTTTACTCCTTCCAATTTAAAACTTACAACTTTTCCTGATTCCAAACTATTAACAATCTTAATAATGACCTCGTTTGCCTGTTTATCCAATACAGCTGAAGCATAAAGATCATCCACGCCTGCCAAAGAACGGCCATTACTCAAGGCGGGAATTACAGATAAGGACCGGATTAATCTTATTCAAGCCTTTCTTTCAAATTAGGTTAGTCAGTATAGATTTGAACAAAGCTGATGACAGGATAAATTCAATTATTACTTTTATAAAATATAATTTTTACCGAAATTTTTGAAAAAATTCTGATAACCTTTGTTTCCGCATTATCACAATAATTCACAAAAAAAGTCCCAATAAAAAATAAATAATTACCTGAAATTGAAAACCTCAATGTAGTTTTATGAAATTACCTTAGGAAATAAGACGAAATAAAAGCAGGAATTTTATTATGACAAAATACCAAAATCAGGCAAGATTACTGGTTGCTGTAGATTGCATAATCTTTGGATTTGACGGGGCTACAATAAACCTACTATTAATCCACCGCGGATTTGAACCCGAAAAAAATAAATGGAGTCTGATGGGTGGTTTCGTACAGCGGAATGAAAGTTCAGATGGAGCCGCAAACAGGATCCTGAAAAGCCTTACCGGGCTGGAAGGAGTTTACCTTGAGCAATTGCAAACATTTAGCCATCCGGAGCGGGATCCCATTGAACGAACTATATCCATTACTTACTTTGCTCTTATTGATACACATAAATATGAAAAACAATTGACCGACCAATATCATCCTGAATGGTTTCCCCTGAGTAAAATTCCCAGCCTGATTTTTGATCACCGCGAAATGGTAAGGCTGGCAAAAGAAAAGATCAGGTACAAAGCGGCCCACCATCCTTTGTTATTTGAATTATTGCCCCAAAAATTCACTCTTCCCCAATTGCAAACTTTATATGAATCAGTATTTGAAACCACTTTTGATAAGAGAAATTTCAGCCGCAAAGTTTTATCAACCAAACTCCTTATTAAACAGGGAGATAAAGACAAAGTAGGTTCAAAAAAAGGAGCTTTTTATTTTAAGCTGAATAAGAAAAACTACAGCGCCAATTTACAGGCTTTCTTAAATATTATCCCTAATTCTCATCTCCTGTAAAACCCTGGTTATCCTCTTTTAAAAAAAGAATTTTTTATTTCCCCTAATACGTGTTATTTTGACACTAATTACTTGCCGTAATGAATAAACCTTCCTTACTAAAAATTACTATTAAAAAAATTGGCAAATTAGCTGTTAACCGGGTTTATCCCTCTTTTAACCGGCTACCTTACAACCTCTATTTCTTTAAATTAAAAGTACAAACTAAGTTTATGCAATTAAATGTAAGCGTAAAATAATAGTTGGAATTTCTACATTACCCGGATGACCATATAAAATAATTTTTATGACCCCCACTGATGCATACGTTATAGGAGTTGATTTTGGCTCTGATTCTGTCAGGACGATTGTTGCCGATGCTTCGGATGGCAAAGAAATAGCCTCTGCCGTTTTTCAATATCCCCGCTGGAAAAAACAATTGTATTGTGATGCAGGCGAAAACCTTTTCAGGCAACACCCGTTGGATTATATTGAAGGGCTTGAAGAAACAATTACACAATGCCTTTCGCAAGCGGGACCTTCAATAGCCTCCAGAATAGAAGCTCTTTCTGTTGACACTACCGGCTCTACTCCGGTTGCTGTAGATAAAACCGGAACTCCGCTTTCCTTGCTTCCGGAATTTGAGAAAAACCCGGATGCCATGTTCGTACTTTGGAAGGACCATACAGCGGTGGGTGAAGCTGCAGAGATTAATGCTCACGCCAAAAAATTTGGAACAAATTATTTACAATTTGTTGGCGGCATTTATTCATCAGAGTGGTTTTGGGCGAAATTGCTGCATGTATTGCGAAGCAATGAAGAAGTAAAAAATTCCATTTATTCATTTGCTGAACATTGCGACTGGATACCCTTTTTATTAACGGGCGGACATGATGTCCATCAAATGAAAAGAAGTGTTTGTGCCGCCGGCCATAAGATATTATGGGCTGAAGCCTGGGACGGACTTCCGCCTGATGAATTCTTTACTTCACTGGATCCTGCACTAACAGGTTTTACAGAAAGACTTTTTAAAAATACCTATACGTCGGATAAAGCAGCGGGAGTTATTAGCAAGGAATGGGCTACCCGGCTTGGTTTACCTGCAGATGTCATTATAGGTGTGGGTGCCTTTGACGCACATATGGGTGCCGTGGGCGGACAGATTGAACCTTATTATTTAAGTAAAGTAATGGGAACATCTACCTGTGATATGTTAGTGGCCCCCATCAGCGAAGTGGGAGATACTCTTGTGAATGGTATTTGCGGGCAGGTTCCTGGTTCTATTATTCCCGGTATGATGGGTATGGAAGCCGGACAATCTGCGTTTGGAGATTGTTATGCCTGGTTTAAAAAACTGTTGACATGGCCCTTGCACCATATACTTTCCGGATCCTCCATTATTGGTGACGACATAGCCCGAAAATTGATTGATGAAATTGATGATAAAATTATTCCTGAATTAAACAGGCAGGCAGCACAAATTCCTTTACATGAAAACAACGAATTGGCTGTTGACTGGTTTAATGGCAGAAGAACACCTGATGCAAGCCAATTATTGACCGCTTCCATAACCGGGTTGGATTTAGGCAGTGATGCTCCAAAAATATTCAGAGCAATAGTGGAAGCAACCTGCTTTGGCGCTAAAGCCATCGCAGACCGTTTTGTAGAACAGGGAATACCGGTGAACGGATTGATTGGGCTTGGCGGGGTGGCCAAAAAATCTCCCTTTATTATGCAGATGATGGCGGATGTTATGAATATGCCGATACGCATTCACCGCTCGGAGCAGACCTGTGCCCTGGGAGCTGCCATGTTTGCCGCAACCGCTGCTGGTATTTATAACAAAGTGGAAGATGCTATGCTGGCTATGGGACAAGGTTTTGATACGGAATATTTTCCTGACAGAAGTAAGGTACCGGTATATTATAAACGCTATCAAAAGTATAAGCAACTTGGCGGATTTTCTGAACGGCAAATAAAAGAAGAATTGACTTCGGTAAGTAGTACATTGGAACAACCATTTCATCTGTAAATTCACCAGTTTCTTAACTGCACAGTAGATTATCAGTGTACATAAATCATGAGTCGCTATCAATATATAAAACAAGAAGCATTTGACGCTAATATGCAATTACCAAAACTGGGACTTGTATTATTTACTTTTGGCAATGTAAGTGCAGCCGATAGAAACGCAGGTGTCTTTGCTATTAAACCCAGCGGAGTTCCTTATGAAGAATTATCTCCCGACAAAATGGTCATAGTGGATTTTGATGGCAATACCGTGGAAGGTACACTACGTCCTTCTTCTGACACAAAAACGCATGCCGTTCTGTATAAGCACTGGGAAAAGATTGCAGGTATCGTTCATACGCATTCTACTTATGCTACTGCCTGGGCACAATCTCAAAGAGATATTCCCATCCTGGGCACCACGCATGCCGACCATAACACCGTTGACATTCCCTGTACATCACCCATGAGCGATGAAATGATAAAGGGTAATTATGAATTCGAAACCGGATTCCAGATCATGAATTGCTTAAAAGAAAAAGGATTTAGTTATGAGGAAGTAGAAATGATCCTGGTTGGAAACCATGCGCCGTTTACCTGGGGTAAAACCGCCGGCAAAGCCGTTTATAATAGTGCCGTATTGGAGCAGGTTGCGCATATGGCGTTATTGACCGAACAAATCAATGCCAATGCGCCCCGACTGAAAGATGCTTTGATAAAAAAACATTTTGAACGCAAACACGGACCGGATTCTTATTATGGACAATAGAATTTATTATTAATAAAAAAGCTGTATGAAAAAACTAATTCAATTTTTAATGCCTGCCGTTTTCCTTATTATTTTCTCCTGTAATAACAATAACAATGATAAACCGGAAGAACAAACATCACCGGAAAATAAATTCAGCATCAGTGATACTCCTTTCGGCAAACTGGAAGGAGAGTCCATTACAAAATATACCCTGACCAATCCAAATGGTGTCCAGGTAAGTATTATAAATTATGGAGGAACGATAACCGAAATAATGGCTCCTGATAAATCAGGGGAATTGGGGAATGTGGTTCTCAGCTTTGATTCACTGAGCGGTTTTTTACAAACGGGTAATCCTTATTTTGGATCGCTGGTAGGCCGGTATGGCAATCGCATCGCCAATGCAAAATTTTCCCTGGATGGAAAAACCTACAACCTGGCAGCCAATAATAATGGAAACAGTTTACATGGTGGCATAAAAGGATTTGATAAAGTTATCTGGAAAACTGAAAAACTTCCGGGAGACAGCAGTCTGCAATTAGCTTATTTAAGTAAAGATGGTGAAGAAGGCTACCCGGGGAATTTATCTGTAGTGGTGGTTTACTCGCTGGGTGCTGATAACGCTTTAAAAATTAACTATACCGCAACTACGGATAAAGCCACGCCGGTAAATCTTACCAATCATGCTTATTTTAATTTATCGGCAGGAAAAGATTCTACTATTCTGGACCACCAGATAATGATCAATGCGGACAGGTTCACTGAAGTAAACGATAAGCTGATCCCTACCGGGAAATTACCCGAAGTAAAAGACGGACCCATGGATTTCAATAACAAAAAAACAATTGGCCAGGATATCGGGCAGGTGCAAGGGGGTTATGATCATAATTGGGTTCTAAATAAAAATGGAAATGAATTATCAAAGGCAGCAACCGTTTACCATGAGGGCAGTGGCCGGATGTTGGAGGTATGGACAACGGAACCCGGTATTCAATTTTACACCGGAAACTTTTTGAATGGCACGCTAACCAATACAAAAGGCGGAGCAAAATATATTAAACATGCCGGGCTTTGCCTGGAAACTCAGCATTTTCCTGACAGCCCTAACCAACCATCCTTTCCCTCTTCTATTTTAAACCCGGGAGAAACCTACCATCAACAGACCATCTATAAATTTTCCTCTCCATAATCTCCATAATTAACGATATATGAAAAATTACTTTTTTTATTTCTTGTTATTTGTTTCGATCAGTGTTGTAGCCCAGACAAAAGATTATGCCGTGCAGGCGGTTGATTTTACCCAGGTAAAATTAAACGACAAGTTCTGGTTGCCACGGATAGAGATAAACAGAACCGTTACTATTCCTGCTTCATTTGAACGATGTGAAAATACCGGCAGGGTAAAGAATTTTGTTATGGCGGCTGAAAAGAACGGCAAGTTCTGTACGGTCTTTCCATTTGACGACACGGATATTTATAAAACAATAGAGGGAGCTTCTTTTTCTTTAGCAGTGCATCCTGATATCAAGCTGGAAACCTATGTTGACTCCCTCATTACCATTATTGGGAAAGCACAGGAACCGGATGGCTATTTATACACCGCACGAACAATCAATCCGGCCGATCCGCATGCCTGGGCAGGGCAAACAAGATGGGAAAAGGAAAGAGAATTAAGTCATGAATTATATAATGCCGGGCATTTATACGAGGCAGCAGCAGCTCATTTTCTGGCAACAAAAAAAAGAAACCTTCTGGATATTGCATTGAAAAATGCAGACCTGGTATGTTCTGTTTTCGGGCCGGGAAAATTACATGTGGCCCCGGGCCATGAAATTGTTGAAATGGGCCTGGTAAAACTTTACCGACTCACAGGGAAGAAAGAGTATTTGTCAACGGCAAAATTTTTTATAGAGGAAAGAGGCCACTTCAAAGGTTATGATGTAAAAAGCAATGATCCCTGGAAAAATGGCGCTTACTGGCAGGATGAGAAACGCATAGTCAACCAGGATGAAGCCGTGGGTCATGCGGTAAGAGCCGGCTATTTATATGCTGCTGTTGCTGATGTAGCTGCATTGACAGGTGATGATAGCTTATTGCAGGCTATTGATAAAATATGGAACAATGTAGTTGATAAAAAAATGTACGTACAAGGGTCGGTTGGTGCTATTGGCAGCGGTGAACGATACGGAAATAATTATGAATTGCCCAATGCCACCGCATATAATGAAACCTGTGCTGCTATTTCTAATGTGTATTGGAATCACCGCATGTTCCTGCTGCATGGCGATTCAAAATATATTGATGTCCTGGAAAAAATATTATACAACGGTTTAATATCGGGCCTCGGCCTCGACGGTAAATCTTTTTTTTATACCAATGCCATGCAGATCAGAAATAGCTATGCACACAAAGACATGGAAGCTTCCCGGTCAGGTTGGTTTGAATGTTCCTGTTGCCCCACTAACCTTGCCCGGTTGATCCCCTCCGTGCCTGGTTATATATATGGACTGAAAGGAGATAACCTCTATGCTAATTTATTTATTGCCGGCAATGCATCAATAACTATCGGAAAGAAGAAGGTAAATATCATCCAGGAAAATAATTACCCCTGGGAGGGCAACTTATCTTTTACCATCAACCCTTCTGCCCCCGTTGCATTTGGCTTGCAGGTGCGCATTCCCGGCTGGGCTCAAAACCAGGCTATACCTTCCACCCTTTATCATTTTGATAGCAATTCCTCCACCCCCGTTTCCATTAAGCTGAACGGACAGCCTGTTCAATATGATATGCAAAATGGATACGCAGTTATTCGCAGAACCTGGAAAAAGAATGATAAAGTAGAAATCATCTTGCCGATGGAAGTAAGAACAGTGAAAGCCAATGAAAAGGTTAATGAAGATTTAGGTAAAGTAGCTTTGCAGCGTGGACCTGTCATGTATTGCGCAGAATGGGTTGACAATAATGGTAAGACCAGTAACCTTATTCTGCCTTCGGGCACTTCATTTTCCAGCGAGTACAAGCCGGATCTGTTGAATGGAGTAATGGTATTATCAGCAGAAGTGCCAGCGGTGATTGTGAATGGTAATAATGTTAGTACAATAAATCAATCCTTTACTGCCATACCTTATTTTGGCTGGGCCAACAGGGGAAAAGGCGAAATGAATGTTTGGTTTCCACGGGAAGTAAAAGAGGTGGAGCTGTTAACTCATTAGAAGAAAAATAATTTACAAGCAAGAAAAAAAGAAAAATGATCAATCTTAAATCCCTGGAAGTATGGTTTGTTACCGGCAGCCAGCATTTGTATGGCGAAGAAACATTGAAACAAGTGGCCACCCATTCGCAACAAATAGCCTCCTACTTTCATGAACTCGATGGCATTCCTGTAAAAGTAATTTTTAAACCGGTAGTAAAGTCACCAGAGGAAATCATACTCCTTTGCCAGGAAGCCAATACCAGCAAAATTTGTATTGGCATCATCACCTGGATGCATACGTTCTCCCCGGCCAAAATGTGGATCAGCGGCCTAAAGATTTTGCAGAAACCAATCCTGCATCTGCATACGCAGTTTAACCGGGATATACCCTGGGGCGAAATAGATATGGATTTTATGAACCTCAATCAATCGGCACATGGCGACAGGGAATTTGGTTTTATCATGTCTCGTATGCGGCTGGAAAGAAAAGTAGTGGTGGGGCACTGGCAACATGAAAAAGTAATACACCATATAAGTGTATGGATGCGAACGGCCGCTGCCTGGCACGACTGGCAGGGTGCAAAGTTTGTTCGCTTTGGAGATAATATGCGTTATGTTGCCGTTACCGACGGAGATAAAGTAGGGGCCGAAATGAAATTCGGATATTCTGTAAATACACATGGTATCGGAGACCTGGTGAAAGTGATCAATGACGTAACTGACAGCAATATTGATGAGCTGGTAAAAGAATATGAAGATCGTTATAATGTTGTTGCTGCCTTGCGCAAAGGTGCAGATCAGCATTCCTCCTTGCGGGAGGCTGCCAAAATAGAAATTGGATTAAGAAACTTTTTAGAAGCCGGTAATTTCAAAGGGTTCACTGATACATTTGAAGACCTGCATGGCATGACGCAATTGCCCGGGATAGCTGTCCAGCGCCTGATGGCAGAAGGTTACGGATTTGGAGGAGAAGGTGATTGGAAAACAGCTGCACTTGTAAGAGCAATGAAAATAATGGGCAGCGGTTTACCCGGAGGTAACTCTTTTATGGAGGATTATACTTATCACTTTGAACCGCACAATGAATTAGTACTGGGTTCCCACATGCTGGAGATCTGTGAAAGTATTTCGGTCAGCAAACCTTCTTGCGAAATTCATCCGCTGGGAATTGGTGGTAAAGCAGACCCGGTAAGATTAGTATTTAATGTGGCGGGCGGCGCTGCGCTGAACGCCTCAATTATTGATATGGGTAACCGCTTCCGGTTATTAGTAAATAATGTAACGGCGGTAACACCAAAATTCGATTTACCCAAATTGCCGGTGGCCAGGGTTTTATGGAAACCGCATCCGAATTTGCATGATGCACTTGCTGCGTGGATATATGCCGGTGGTGCCCACCACACCTGCTACAGTCAAAATCTTACTTCGGAATATTTACAGGACTTCGCCGACATGGCCGGCGTTGAATTTATTTTAATTGATAAAAACACCCGGCTCCACCAATTCAGAAATGAATTGAAATGGAATGAAAGTGTTTATAATAAATATTGAGTTTTTAAAAAAATCACCAGCCGTTTTCGGCGTGATTATTAAATTTTATTCGTCGGATAGATAGCAGGCAACTTTACTATAAGGTAAAACTGTTTGCAAATTTTGTGGACCGGAATCATTTCCAATTAACGTTGGACATCATGCATCTTTATCACTAAAAGCCGCTGGATTCAACCCTTTCAGCAGACAGGCCGCAGCTTAGCCACGCCCAAAATTGTTTAAAACGGGTTTGCAAACTCACAGGCGGCTCATTAATTTCACAGCAACAAGATTAAATATTATCTACTGGCGTTTTTTCTGATCGTCAGATGTTAATCTTCGATAATAACCTGCGCTTCCCTTTTGCTTCCACATGTTTTCGATGTTTGCCGTCCCCGATTGTAATCCATAAAATCTGTTTTAACATTTTTTATAACCCTTTAAACTTTAACTCATGAAAAACGTTTTGATTAGCACCCGGACCTTGGCTATCGCGGTAACAGCTACCCTCGCTACAGCTTTTTGTTCCCCGGTTTTTGCAAATGATGAAAAAAATCCTGACCCGGTTGAATTAAAATTCGTTGGCAACATTGATGATTATCCTGTTTTCCAATTAACCTTTACTGGCGAGGAAGAACAAGAATACATCATCATTATCCGCGATGAATTTTCCAATGTATTGTACAAGGAAAGAATTAAAGTACAGAGCCTTTCCAAAAATTTTGTCCTGAAAATAGATGGCCTGGAATATAATGACATCCAATTTGAAATCCTGGGTAAAAAAACAGATTCTAAAGTTGTGTATGCTGTGAGTAAAAAATTGCATACAACGGAAGATATGCTGATCAATAAAATAAAATAACAGGCAAATATCTTCTTATAGAGTAGTATACCGTGGTAGCCGGTGTACTACTTTATATTTTTTCAGAAAATTCATTACAGGAAAAGAAGAATAGGTGCAGAATAAAAGTCAAACATTAGGTTTTAATCCTATTAAGATATTTGGTCACTCACTTCCCCTGGCCGGATTTTATTGGTTTTAAAAATTGACAACATCCCTATAGGCTTTTTTGGGTTGCAGATCTTTATCAAAAAGTAAAGGATAATCCTTTCTGCCCCGAACAGGAAAATTATCAAGCCAGCTGTGTCTGTCTGAAATGTTCCAAAAAGTAATACTTGTTAGCGCTTGTTTATATTTTCTGAATAAATTGAAACACATTTTATACTTTTCAATCTGCAGTTTTTCTTTTTCTGCGGAGAAAACAGTGTCATAATCAGCCGCACTCCGTCCTCTTGATTCATGCTCTTTAGGATAAACAGAAATATCCAATTCCGTAATTTGAAGTTGTAATCCCAATTCAGCAAATTGAGCCAGTGTACTATCCAGTTGTTTTTCTGATGGCTCATTAATTGCCCAATGACCCTGCAGCCCTACCCCATGAATAGGAACACCGCCCTCCTTCATACCTTTGACCATTTTAACAATCTTTGCCCGCTTGGTGGCATTGATCTCATTGTAATCATTATAAAATAACAACGCATCCGGATCTGCTTCATGCGCAAACTGAAAGGCTTTGGTTACAAATTCCTCACCACAGATCTGGTAAAATAAGGAAGGCCGGAAATATTCTTCATTTTTATCGGAAATCACTTCATTCACCACATCCCAGGCATAAATCACGTCCTTATATCTTGTAACAACAGCCGTGATATGATCTTTTAATCGCTTAAGTAATACGTCCCTGGTTACCTGTTTTCCAGTTGCAGAGTCAGTAAAAAACCAGCCCGGTGTTTGACTGTGCCAGCAAAGGGTATGCCCCAGCAGTTTCAAATTATTACGCCTGGCAAATGCAGCAATGGAATCGGCATCCTTCCAGAAATATTCATTTTCACTAGGATGAATGGGGCCCATTTTCATGGCATTCTCAGGAGTCATACTATTAAACTGCTGAAGGATCAGTGAAGCTTCGTCCGTTTTCAATGCCCGGGGTGATACAGCTACACCTATTGTGAAATAATCTTTATAAAAATCTTTCAGGCCTTTATTATCAGCTTTAGAAGATGACGAAACATTTTTTGTATTTTTTTTTCCCGCTCCGCAGGAAATTACGGCAGCCATCGAAACAAAAACCGCTATCGTTAAAAAAAAATTTCTCATATTATCTCTAATTAAATAACCAGGTTTAACAACAATACTCCGATCAATCCTAAAACAGATATAATGATCTCCATTACTGTCCATGATAAGAATGTTTGTTTAAGTGTCAAACTAAAAAATTCTTTAAACATCCAGAATCCGGAATCATTAATATGAGAACCGAATACACTACCAGCCCCCACAGCAAGAACCATTAACTCTGGTGACACTACACCCGTAGCTACCAATGGTGAAACCACACCGGCTGCTGTAATGCCAGCTACCGTTGCAGAGCCAATGGTAACTCTGAGCAAAGCAGTAATGATCCAGGCAAACAAAAGAGGTGGCATTTGCCATTTACTGCTGAATGATGCTATATAGGTTCCGGTTCCGCTATCCGTTAATACCTGTTTAAAGACCCCGCCGGCAGTAATGATAAGCAAAATCATGGCGATCCCGGAGATAGCATCAGCCAGCCATTTCATGATCGTTTCCATTGGATAGTTATTTCGCAATCCAAAAAAATAGATAGCTGCAAAAACTGAAATAAGCAAGGCTATTGTGGAATCACCAATAAAGGAAAAAAATAACCGGGCTATAGATCCTTCAGGTAAAAAACTGTTTGCCACCACTGCACATGTTATCAGCAGTACGGGTAACAAGGCAATAAAAAAACTGGGCAATATACCTGGCAATGCTTTATCCGCCGGTAATTCTTCCGGTGTAAAAAGAGAAGTTGTTTTTGTCTTTATTCCCTGCAACACTTTTCCCAGGAATGGACCCGCAATAATTACTATCGGAATGGTAAGTAAGAATCCATACATCAACACCATTCCCATATCTGCTTTGAATGCATTAACTAAAACTACGGGGCCCGGATGCGGGGGAAGAAAACAATGCGTGGCACTTAATGAAGCTGCCATGGGAACAGCGATATACAATAAAGGAAGCCCTGTTTTCTTTGCCAGCGTAAAAACCAATGGAACCAGGATCACAAAACCAGCATTGTAATAAAGAGGTATACCAATTAAAAAACCCGTGAGCAAAACAGCCCATTGAATATTTTTCTGGCCAAATTTTTTTATAAGTGTGGATGAGATTTGCTCAGCAGCCCCGCTTACTTCCAGAATTTTTCCAAGAATAGCACCCAGGCAAATGATCAGGGCTAGTCCGCCCAGAGTACTGCCCACTCCTTTTTCAATGGACTTCAGCAACTCAATAGGTTGCATGCCCAGTAACAAACCGGCTAGTATGGCAACGATCAATAATGATAAAAACGGACTTAATTTTTTAACCGTTAAAAAAACCTGCAGGGCTATAGCAAATAAGATGATGATAAATGTCATTGTCTTATTTTACACTATTGATTAATGTCCCTATCGGATCAATAGTGATTTTTATTTCATCCCCGCTTTGTAAGGTAAAATCATGACCCGGCACGATACCTGTGCCTGTCATGATAAGTGCTCCATAAGGAAAAGAACATTCCCTGTAAACAAAAGACACGAGTTCCTCAGGTGTCCGCTTCATTTGATTCAAGGCAACATTTCCTTCAAAAACCTGCTTTCCGTTCCGGTTGATCTCCAGTTGTATGAGGGTAGCCCCATCAGGCGGGCTTTTAGTAATAAAAATACAGGGGCCAACAGCGGCACAAGCATCGTAAGTTTTAGCCTGGGGAAGATACAATGGATTTTCTCCTTCAATGCTGCGGCTGCTCATATCATTACCGATTGTATATCCTATTATTTTTCCTGATGAAGTAACGGCCAGGGTTAATTCCGGTTCGGGCACATCCCAGGTAGAGTCTTTACGGATATTGACTTTTGCCTGGTGTCCTACTATACGATGGGCCGTTGATTTAAAAAAAACCTCGGGCCTTTCCGCTTCATATACTTTTTCATAAAAATCAGCCCCTCCGGAGGATTTGGATTCTTCCTGTCTTCCAACTTTACTTCGCAGGTAGGTAACACCACAGGCCCAAAGCTCCTGGTTGCCCACAGGAGGTAATATGTCTTCGATTATATTTCCTGCTTCCGGCAGTGATGAAATTAATTTCTCAATCTTTTCAAAAATGTGATCATCATTTATAAACTCATCCCAGTCCGTATCTTTCAACAACCATGATTTATTTTCTTTCTCGATGATGATACCCTTTTTTGTTTTATAAACTTTCATCCGGAATTATTTAATATATTTTTACAGAACAGATAAAATTATTTAGTATAGTAGCCGACGGATTTTATTCCCTCATCTTCAGACGAAGCAAATACATATCATTGGTAATATATAATGTTTTTTCATCGGGGGATAACGCCACATTAGAAGATGATTCCTCCAGCTTTATTTTACCCAATGGTTTTCCTTCACTGTTAAATATCCAAACTCCGCCGGGACCGGTAGCAAATACATTTCCATTCTTATCTACTTTCAGTCCATCGGGTAATCCTTTTTCTTTGGTATCGCCGCCAGCGGCCGAATAAAATATTTTTCCATTGACCAGGGCATCACCACTGATGTCATAGATATACCAATTGGGTTTGTGCGGATCGGAACAAGCCACCAGCAATTTATTTTCTCCTGGCAAAAAAGCAATGCCATTTGGCCGGGTAATGCTATCTGTTAACAGGATAACATCTCCATTTGTTTTTACTTTGTAAACGCCATTAAACGGGATTTCTTTAGACGGATCATCATCGTTTTGAGCAGGCAAGCCATAAGGCGGGTCGGTAAAAAACAATTCTCCAGCGCTGTTATATACGGCATCATTGGGGCTGCTAAAACGTTTGCCGTTATACTTATCTGCCAGGCTGATAAACTTCGATGCTGGTTTATCAAGCGGTGCATCCATTCTGGCCATTTGCCTGTTACCATGCTGGCATAAAACTAAATTGCCTTCTTTATCCAATGTCAGCCCATTACTTCCTGATTCTTTACTTTCTGTTGTTGTACCACTAAAACCAGATGGCTTAAGATAAACTTCTTTTCCTTTTTCCTCTGTCCACTTATACACTGTGTTAGCCGGCACATCGGAAAATATAAGCATGTTGTGCTTTTCAATCCAAAGAGGACCTTCACTCCAATCAAACCCATCAGCAATAATTTCCGGATTACCTGTAGAGGAAATGATGGCATTCAATGCTGAATCGTATCGCTCGATCGTACCCATAGTTTTATAATTTTCATCTTGAACTTTTTTCCTGCTCCCGGGGTTATTACAACCCAAAGCAAATGCAAATAATATAATGATGAAGCCGTTCCTCATATGCATGTTATTTTTTTTGAAATAATATTGACATTTCTTCTTTGTACCATTTTTAAATTACTTATAACCCAGATCATTAATGGGAGTCTCTTGTAACCAAAGAACCGGAACTGCCCTGCAGAAAATCAAGGTCGGCTCCTTTATCTGCTCCCATTACATGCTTTACATAAAGATTTACATACCCTCTTTCCGATGCAATCTTGGGTGGAGTCCAACCCTCTCTTCTTTTTTTCAGCTCTTCATCTGAAACCTCCAAATGAAGTTTACGCCGGGAAACATCCAATTCAATCATATCTCCATTTTGCACCAGGGCTAAGTTGCCACCAATCGCAGATTCCGGTGACACATGCAATACTGCCGTACCATACGCTGTACCACTCATTCTTCCATCTGATATGCGAACCATGTCCGTTATTCCCTTTTGTAATATCTTTTTTGGCAAAGCCATGTTGCCCACTTCCGCCATACCGGGGTATCCAACGGGACCTACGTACTTTAATACCATCACACAGTTTTCATCAATATCCAGGTCAGGAAGGTCGATCCTGGCATGATAATCTTCAATGCTTTCAAAAACTACGGCACGGCCGCGGTGTTTCATTAAAGCCGGTGTAGCCGCAGATGGTTTCATCACCGCCCCATTCTCCGCCAGATTTCCTTTTACCACAACACATCCCCCCTCAGCAATCAATGGATTATTATAAGGAGCTATTACTTCTTCGTTATAGCAGGTAGTAGATCCTTTTATATTTTCTTCATGATTTTTGCCGCTAACAGTCACCACATTTTTATGCAGGCAGCTTTTTAATTCATTTAGTATAACAGGCAACCCTCCGGCATAATAAAAATCTTCCATCAGGAATTTTCCTGATGGCATCAGGTTTAATAACAAAGGGATCTTGCTTCCCAGTTCATCAAAATCTTCCAGGTTCAATTCCACCCCTATCCTGCCTGCAATAGCGGTCAGGTGAATAATGAAATTGGAGGAACCGCCCACAGCGGCATTGGTAATGATTGCGTTTTCGAAAGCTTCTCTTGTGAGAATTTTATCAATAGTCAAATTTTCTTTTACCATTTCAACTATCCTTCTACCACTGAGTTGAGCCATAACTTTTTTCCTGGAATCGGCAGCAGGGATAGCAGCAGCACCGGAAAGGGTAAGCCCCAGCGACTCTACCATACACGCCATCGTGGAGGCAGTACCCATCGTCATACAATGTCCCACACTCCTGCTCATACAGCTTTCCGCAATGTTACATTCCTCCTGGGTCATTTTCCCCGTTTTCATATCCTCATCAAATTTCCATACATGCGTACCTGATCCAATATCACCACCTTTATATTTTCCATTCAGCATAGGCCCTCCCGGTACTACTATGGTAGGCAGGTTAACACTGGCTGCTCCCATCACGGTGGATGGAGTTGTTTTATCACACCCTGTTAATAAAACTACTCCGTCAATCGGGTTACCGCGAATGGATTCTTCCGCATCCATACTTGCCAGGTTGCGGAAAAGCATGGCTGTAGGCTTTAATAAAGTTTCGCCAAGTGACATAATCGGAAACTCCAGCGGAAATCCCCCTGCCTCATAAACACCTCTTTTCACTATATCGGCTATACCACGCAGGTGAGCATTGCAGGGCGTCAGCTCACTCCAGGTATTACAGATGCCAATAACAGGACGTCCATCAAACAAATCGGAAGGCATGCCCTGGTTCTTCATCCAGCTTCTGTATATGATCCCATCTTTATCTTTTCTTCCGAACCAATCGTGACTTCTTAATTTTTTTTCCATGATTGTTTATTTTTTACTTGCAGCGAATCAATAAGATGCAAGTAAGTATTGAAAAGTAAAATAAATTTCTCAAACGAATGCATGTAAACAGACATAGGAGGAAAATAATATGTAATCATTGCTCTATTCATGCTTTGCCGTGTATTCTTAGTATTCAGAAAACAACAGCTTACCTGATCCATGGTATTAATAAGATTAACTAAATGAAATCCCATGAACAAAGAAAAGACCCGTTGTAAAAACAAAAGGTCTTATTGGTTATTAAACAACACTTGCATAAACTATTTTACTGCTTATCCCACCAAACTCTTGTGCTTAATTTGTCAGGGCCTTGCGCTGAAATGGCGGCATTCACATTTTCAGTGTTTACAGACAGTTCAGAAGTAGGATAAGTAAGCCGTCTTATAAATGTACCATTGGGCACATCAGGATTTGTTGGCTGCCCGTAAGGATTAGGTGTTAATAATGGGAACCCGCTTCTTCTGAAATTGGCAAAAGCTTCTGGTCCATTTAAAAAAGAGGCGATCCAATATTGTGTATTGATCTGTTCCAGTTCTGTTCCCGGCAAAAGTGGATTTGCTGCTATATAGGTATCGCGGGCAGCATCGGGCACTGTAGAGTTAATATCATAAGTTGCCAGTTGATCCATATGTGCTTTGATTCCATCAGCAAAATACTGAGCGGCGGTACCCGTCGAAATCCAGCCCCTGAATCTTGCTTCAGCAAGCAGTAAATTATTTTGTGCAGCTGTAACAAAAAACATGGGTGCAGTAGTTTTTGCCATTCTTCTGCGATCTACCTGGCTGTAATCATAAAAACTTGCAAGCCCATCTGCACTGGCCCTGGCCACAATTGTACCATTATCAAATCCAATAGGCATTCCAATTTGATCCGAAGGATTGGTGGTGCCTATAGCCACTGTTTGTGTTGGACCTGAAGTAGCTCCCTTATACCTGATAGCGATAGCAGATAAGCGGGGATCATTTGTGTTTTTAAGTTGATCAATGAATGGTTTGGTTAAATAAAAATTAGCGGCTTCGGTACTGTTAACCATATTTCCAATAGGCTGAGTAAAATTCGCATCATGTCTCATATAAGCATTATCTGCATTGGACAGGATAACACCACCTGCTACAGCAGCCTGCACAGTGGATTGAGCCTTGACAGGATCTATTTTGCTCAACCTCATTCCTGCCCTTAACAATAAAGAATAACCAAATTTTTTCCATTTATCAATATTACCCGCATACAACACATCCGAACTTTCAATATTGCCTGCCCCTAATGCAGCAGAGGCTTCAGTTAATTCCTGTATGATCTTTGGATAAATATCCTGTTGTGCATCGTACTTGGGGAAAAAAGTAAGATCCGTAAAACCACTTCCTCCTTCATTAAAAGGGATGGCACCATACTCATCAGTCATGATCATAAAAGCGTATGCCTGGAATATTCGGGCCATGTTATAGAGATTGCTCCTGGCAGGAACACCTTTTGTTTTTACAATCACATCATGTGTATTCTTGATCACATTCTGAAAATATACTGACCACAGACCCGCCAGCGTAGCATCACGGCTATCCTGGTTAAAATTGGCGCCAGCCAGTACACCACCATTCGGGGTAACCATTTGCTGTACAATTCCCATATCAAAAATCACGGTGCGGGTTGGAAACGATGTACTAATTATTGCATTGTTCAACAAAAATGTAGGATCAATAGAAGTAGGGCTGGTCTTATTTTTATTCAATTGCTCCAATCCTTTATCGCATGAAACGGCAAACACTAAGAAGAGAGCCGGTAAACTAAATTTTAATATTTTTTTCATTGCTATGTTTTTAATTTTTTTAGCCAGAATGAACTTGTATAAAACAACAGGTTCTGCAGGTAATCAAGTGATCAGGATATCCAATCATTTAAAACCTGATATTCAGATTTAACCCCAAACCACGGGAAGTCGGTAAACCCGCAGATTCTAATCCAACCTGGTTGTCCGAAGCGAATCCAAATGATTCCGGATCGATATTATCAACCCATTTTTTTATGATCAAAACATTGTTGGCTACAAAATCTAATTTGACACCTTTCACTGGCCACTTGCCGGGCACAAACTTTGTAAAATCATATCCCAGGGAAATCTGGCGCAGCTTCCAGTAGCCTCCATTATAAATAACAGATTCCACTATTTGCTGCGAACGTAAATGTTCCCAGTATGTTTGTACCGGTGCTGCTACTGTATTTACGGCTCCAGCTGCATTCACTCCTTTACCAACCACACCTCCTACTCTTCCTTCCAGTGTATTTTTATGCAAACCATGGCGGGTTGCATTAAAGTTGGTACCGGAAAGCATTTTATTACCCAATTTATAGTCGATGAAAATAGCCAGGTTAACTCCCTTGTAGTTAAACGTGTTGAGAAATCCACCCGTCCATTTAGGCAATGCACTGCCAAACAAAACAAAGCCGGGCGTACGCTGAGGTAAGCCATTGGCCTGAAAAATTCTTTCACCTTTAGAATCACGGGCATAACCAAACCCTGCGATCTGACCCATTTCTTCTCCCACCACATGTCTTACTTCACCATTGAAAACGTGGGTTCCAATTGTAATTCGTTCCCCTGCCTTTTCAGAAAGGATGCTTAATACTTTGGTTTTATTGTAAGAGGTATTGGCTGTAAACTCCCATCGGAAATCTTTCCCTTCTATAGGTACCAGGTTTAACAGCACTTCATAGCCCAGGTTTCTGCTTTTACCACTATTGATACTTGTATTCACAAATCCGGAAGCATCAGATACCTGTACCTGCACTATCTGATCACTAGTAATTTTTCTATAGGCGGCCACATCCAGGTTAACCCTGTTCCTGAACATTTTTAATTCCAGGCCCACTTCAGTTTCCGCTACCCGGCTTGGCTTTAGGTTTGGATTGGGAATTGAATTTCCGCTGCTACCAACAGGTACCGGTGTTCCGGAAGGATTGTTGATCAGGTTGGCATTTACACTATAAAATAATTGATCAGAATAAGGTGACACGGAACCATCACTACCCACTTCAGCATACCCAATTCTTATTTTTCCAAATGATAACCAGGGAAGCGTTTTTAGATTTTCTGAAAAAACATATGAGCCGGATACAGACGGATATATTATACTTCTGTTGGCATCAGACAGCGTCGAGAACCAATCGTTTCTCAGCGTTCCATTTAAATATAATGTTCTGTTCCAGGAAACTTCAGCGGATCCGTATAATGAATTCACGCCTTGTTCTACCAATGTATAAATTGGATCTTTAGCTCTGCCATTTTGAACCGTGTATAATCCTCTTACAAAAAAGTCAGTTACTACCACATTATTTATATTGGCTGTTCTCCTCAACTGATTACCTCCACCGGTTAGCGAGGCTTCAAAGTCTCCAAATTTTTTATTGGCGCTAACTAAGAAATCAAGGTTTGTTTCCCTGAAGCGGCGGGCCTCCTGGGTATAAACTCCATTGGCAAACCCAGGCACCGCAGGTCGTGATGCATGACCAGTAGGAAAATTATTAAGCTCTTCATCACGGGACCAATAATCCTGTCCAAACCTTCCCTGTACAAATAGCCAGGGAAGAATATCATATTTAGCGGAAACGTTACCAAAGATCCTGTCTCTTTTGATATAATGAAATTGTTCTGCCAGTACCCAATAAGGATTGGTTCTGTTCATGAATCGGGAATAGATAAATTCATTACCGGCAGCATTATATTTGTTGGCTTCCAAAACACTCAGCGGCATTGAATTCGCCATTGCCATTAAAACAGTAGGAATTGAATTATCCTGGTTGGCTATGTTTGGCGGGTTCTTATTGTTTTCTCTTGAATAATTTACATTGCCGGCAAAACTAAATTTCTCCGACAAATTATAATTAAAACCCAGGTTCATGGTTTTGCGATTGAACTTATTATTGGGTACAATACCCAGGTTATCGGTATTATTTAACGAAAGATGAATTCCTCCTTTATCGCCCCCTGACTCAAGCGTAACTGTGTTAGATATATTTTGTCCGTTGCGGTAAAATTCTTTGATCCTGCTTCCTTGTGGTTCGTAAGGAACAGTAAGATTGTCAAATAAAATATGAGTAAGACCGGGGGCAAATTTTTCACCGAAAGACCATTGACCCGAAGTGGGATTGGGTGTTAAAGGACGAACACCGCCTTCGCCCTGTCCATATTCTTTCTGATAATCTGTAAAATCCAATGGCGTTTCATTGGTATAGTTGAGATTATATGACACACCGATACCTTTTCCCTTTCCTCTTGTTTTTGTGGTGATCATGATAACCCCATTCTGTGCACGGGATCCGTACAAAGCGGCAGCGGGTGCACCTTTCAGAATGGTCATGCTTTCAATATCATCGGGGTTGATGCTTGACAAACCATCTCCACCATCAGAATAACTACCTCCACCTTTAACAGACACTGCATTATCATTAAAGTTTGTATTATCAACGGGAACGCCGTTAATTACTATGAGTGGATTATTTTGACCGCCAATAGAAGATTGACCACGAATTCGGATCTTGGAAGTTCCACCCGGCCCTGTGCCCAATGAAGATATGTTAACACCGGCCACTTTGCCTTGTAATGAATTCATAACGTTAGACGTTCTGTTGATCGTCAGGTCGTCTGGTTTTACATTGGTGGCAGCATATCCCAATCCTCTTGCCTGCTTGGTAATACCCAATGCAGTCACTACAACGGCGTCGAGACTTTGTGTGCTCGTTAATAACACCACATCAACAACAGACCGGCCACCTACAGCCACTTCCAGGTTGGCATACCCCACTGAACTAAAGACCAATGTTGCGCTGGAAGATGCATTGATTTGGTACTGACCCGCAGCATCTGTAGTAGTTCCTGTAGAAGAACCTTTAACCGTTACAGAAATCAAAGGAAGTTTTTTCCCCGTTTCATCAGCAACCGATCCGGTGACTGTTTGTGCATGTGCACCAGTAATAAAAGTAAAAAGTAAAAAGCAGAGAAGTAATTTAATCAAAACCGGCCCATGGCCAGTCTTTAGAATTTCTTTCATGATAGCAAGTTGTTTTGATGAAGTAATTTATTGCTGACTCATTCCCCCGGCAGGTAAATGGGTCCTTCAATCCGGAACCAAAGTATCTACACTCTGAAACAAAAACTTCCAAAAAAAAACAGCGGTGAATATTGTACGAGTCGGTTGAGATAATTTCACTTTCTTTATGCAGGTTAAAATACCGGGATTGTTTTCAAAAAATAAAGAATTTTTTTAACGAAGCTTGCATGAATCAATTTGTACTTCAGCAGGGACATTCCCCCGAATTGGAACTGTTTTCCCATATACTGCAGCTGGGTGCAAAGAAAAATTCTTCTATCCAATTAAACTCATTACCAGAATCATCCACCGAAAGCCTCAGGATATACTATGTGATAGAAGGAAAATTTGAATGGCATATACACGATCAGCACCACCTGCTCTACCCGGGGGATGCCGCATTAATATTACCGGGACAAACTTTTGGAAGCGATAAAGGTTTTTTGGAGATCGGCAGTATTTCTTGGATACATATCAAATTGCAAAAGCTGGAAAGAAAAGAAATGAATCCAGGCAACTGGAGCAGCTTATCAAAAAACGAATGCCTCGCTATTGGAAAAATATTAATGCTCAATAATTCATTGGTCCTTTCCAAAGAAAATGAAACAGGAAAAATAATTCACTGTTTACAAAACGAATTATTTAACCAGGAGCTTGGTTTTTATTCGAGAGTTAACCAGTTAATCGATGAACTTTTTATTTCCACGGCCCGCCAGCTCACCAGGCAAAGTGATACGGCCAGGGATTTTCCCAATACGTTTATACAACTGGAACAAAAACTCCGGCAGGACCTTTCGCATCAATGGACCGTAGAAGAAATGGCTGCCGAGGTAGGGATGAGAACAACTTTGTTCAATGAAAAAGTAAAAGCCTATTCCGGATTTTCACCCATCAACTACCTGATCAATATCCGGATAACGGAAGCCATTAAATTATTAAAGAAAAAAGATATCAGTTTAACAGATATAGCGCTTGATACGGGATTTTATTCCTCTCAGCATTTTTCTACCACTTTTAAAAAACTAACCGGGTATACACCCAGTGAGTTCCGAAAAAACAATTTACCCAACAACTAATTATCATCAAATGAAATGCATCATCACCATTGAATTAGGAACAAATGCCGCCAGGGTCTTTGCATTTGATCTCGGGGGAAACGTCATTGGTTCAATGAAAGGGCATTATCCCACGATACATACCGGGCCCGATTACAGCGAGCAGGACCCGGAACAAATTTTTATTACGATGCTGTATGTGTTAAAAAATTTGCTGAAAGAATATATACGTCCTAAAAAATATAAGGTGGAATGTATTTGTTTCAGCGCCTATATGCATAGTGTACTGGCCATTGATATAAATGGAGTGCCTTTGGGTAATGCAATAACATGGGCCGATAACCGGGCAAAGAAAGAAGCGAAAGAACTCAAAAATTCACCGACAGGAAGAAGTATTTATACAAACACCGGAACACCCATACACCCTATGTCGCCCTTACTTAAGATCGCCTGGTTAAAAAATAATGACCCGGAAAGATTTAACCAGACAACAAAATTCCTTTCGGTAAAAAGTTATATCATTCAGCAACTCACTGGTGAATACCTGATTGATTATAGCCTGGCTTCAGCAACAGGCTTACTAAACATTCACAACATTAAATGGGAAGCTGATGCACTGGAATACGCCGGTATCAGTGCTGCCATGTTACCGGAACTGACGCCGGTATCGGCCTCTGCAGGTAAGTTAAAAAAGGCATATCAGAATTCTCTTGGACTTTCAGAAGATACCAAAATCATCGTTGGCTCCAGTGATGGATGTATGGCCACCCTGGGTGCAGGCATATGGGGTGAGGGAAAAGCTACAATAACAGTGGAGGATAGCGGCGCCGTGAGAGTGGTAGGTAAAAAAGTTTTACAGGATGACCAGCAACGATTTTTTAATTACCTGCTTACCGAAGATTGTTATGTTTCAGGCGGGCCCACCAATAACGGCGGAATTATTTTTGAATGGTTTACCAAGCAGTTTGGTAATTTCAAAAATCCATTCGACCTTGACCAAAGTATGGAAGACCTGGTTTCAGTAGCCTCAAAAGTGCCGGTGGGTTCTGATGGATTATTATTTCTCCCCTACTTGCTGGGTGAAAGAGCACCTATCTGGAATGCAAATGCACGGGGCGTTTATTTTGGATTGAATATTAAACACAAAAGACAACATTTCATCCGGGCGACGATAGAAGGGATATTATATGAGATCTACAGCATAGGTAAAATCATGCAGGAGCACCGTACTATCAACAGTATTTCTATTAACGGAAGTTTTGCTTCTATCCCGTTTTGCTCACAAATAATTTCAGACATATTTAATAAGCCCGTAAGCCTGAAGCAGAATTTACACAGCGTAGCGCTGGGATCTTTTTTGATAAGCGCAATTGAATTGGGAATTTATAAAAACCTGGATGAAGCAGCGCAAACCGTAGACTTACCGGATACGTTCTCACCACAGCAGGATAATCATGCGGTGTATTCTTCTTACTTCAGCATCTTTGAAAGACTAAGTACAAAATTATATGACGAATTTGAAGCCATTGCCACGATACAGCAAAAAAACGCAGCAGAGCAAAATACAAAAGAAGAATTGTTGAAAATAAAAATGATTTAATTTAAATACACACAATCTAAAACAACCAGCAATATGAAAAAATGTAGTTTTCTTTTTAGCCTGTTAATAGGCTCCTCTCTTTTTTTACAGGCGCAGCAGGTTACTCCCAGTATTGAGCAGATCAAAGCGTATACTCCTGACTGGAAAGGAGAACGGTCTGCCGATGGCCGGCCTATCGTGTCGGATAAAGTACTTGAGCGACTAAAAAAAGTTAACCTGGAAGAAGCCTGGGGCATCCTACGCAATAAGGGTTTTCATAACCAATTTGAAGGCGATTGGATGGTTTTGCATCCTGATTCAGTGATGACAGGTAGAGCAGTAACAGCACAATACCTTCCCCTGCGGCCAGACATCGATAAGATCATTAAGGATAAAGGCAAAGCTGAAGGCCGCATCGGCGCTACCAACTCATGGCCGATTGATGTATTGAAGAACGGTGATATATATGTTGCCGATAGCTATGGAAAAATAATAGACGGCACATTGATAGGTGACAACCTGGGTAATGCTATTTATGCAAAGTCATTGCGGGGAGTAATTTTTTATGGATCCGTCAGGGATGCCACCGGCCTTGAGCAGATCAAAGGGTTTAATTCATGGGTAAAAGGATACGACCCATCCTATATACAACAAATGATGCTGGGAGGAATAAATGTTCCCATCCGGATGGGCCGTGCTATGGTATTACCGGGTGATGCTGTACTTGCAACAAAAAGAGGAATTGTTTTTATTCCGGCACACCTCGCTGAAGAAGTGGTGCTGAATGCGGAATTCATTTCATTAAGAGACCAGTATGGCCACCAGCGGTTGAGAGAAGGAAAATTCACCCCCGGTGAAATAGATACGCAATGGACCGACGTGATCAAGAAAGATTTTTTGAAATGGCTGGATGAAAATCCTGATAAAATCCCGATGACAAGAAAAGAACTGGATCAATACATGAAAGACAGAACCTGGTAAAAAAGAAAAAACCAAAATCAATAAACTAAAGCTGCGTCATTAAACATTATTAATTCATTAAAAAAAAATAATCATGACACCTTCACAAAAATTTTTAAAAAAGTTAGGCCTCAAAGAACAGGATGAAATTGCGGAACCCATCAACCAAACCAATGCAGCAGAAGCACAGGAAAACCCCAGGCGTTCCTTCCTCAAGAAATCAGCATTGGGCGGTATTGCGCTCGGCGGTGCTTTCATGTTTTCGCCTATAGAAGACATTATAGCGCAAAGCACACAGAAAGTGAGCCGATTTTCCGGACCCTCTGATCTAAAAATAACAGACATGCGTTACGCTACCACTACGGTACTTGGACGTACGTCTATCATTCGCATCGATACTAACCAGGGCATTTATGGGTTGGGAGAAGTGAGAGATGGTGCCGACGAGAGATATGCATTAATGCTGAAAAGCCGTTTGCTTGGACAGAATCCCTGCAACGTAGAACAACTTTTTAAATCCATAAAACAGTTCGGTGGTCAAAGCCGGCAGGCTGGAGGTGTATGCGGAGTAGAAATGGCTCTTTGGGATATTTGTGGTAAAGCATATAATGTTCCCGCCTGGCAATTATTAGGAGGCCGCTATCGTGATAAGGTAAGAATTTATGCAGACACACCGGAAGCATCTTCACCCGAAGAACAAAGGAGACTGATAAAATACAGAACAGAAGAGCAGGGATATACCTGGTTAAAAATGGATGTTTCCATTGGTGAACTAAAAGGCATTCCTGATACCATGGTCAATAATAAATTCTGGGAAAATGCTCAGGGTAACCTGTCACAGTGGGGCGACCAAAGTAATTACATGTCCTATGGTAACACCGCTCATCCATTTACACAAATACAGATCACGGATAAAGGATTGGAAGAATTACAAAAGTTAGTGGAACATGTACGTAGTATGGTGGGTTATGAAATTCCTTTGTCAACTGATCACTATGGTCACTTTGATTATAATAACGGAATTCGTTTAGGAAGAGCCCTTGAAAAATATCGCCTGGCCTGGTTGGAAGATGTTGTTTCATGGGAATATACTGACCAATGGAAAAGAATGACCGATGCGTTGGAAACACCCACCCTTACCGGTGAAGACATTTACTTATTAAAATACTTTAAGCCATTAATAGACAATAAAGCGGTGGATATTGTTCATCCTGACCTGGCGTCATCAGGAGGATTACTTGAAACAAAAAGGATTGGCGATTACGCCGAAGAACATGGCATCGCAATGGCTATGCACCAGGCAGGTACGCCTGTTTCTTTTATGGCAAATGTTCATTGTGCAGCCGCCACTCAAAATTTCCTGGCACTTGAGCATCATTCGGTAGATCTGCCATGGTGGGATAGTTTAGTAAAAACAACAGACGGAAGAAAGTTGATCACCAAAGGGTTTGCTACCGTTCCGCTTACCGCTCCGGGCTTAGGAATTGAATTGAATGATGAAGTGGTGAAACAACATCTTCATGCTACTGATAAGAGTTACTTTGCTCCTACTCCGCAATGGGATGCAAAGCGTTCTCATGACAGGATATTTAGTTAATAAACGGGAATTTTTTTTATTGCAAAGTGCTGAGGATAAAATTTGTCCTCAGGCTTTGCAATTTATTACACTATCAAACAGCCTATAACCATGTCATCCACCAAACGATCGGCCAGTAAATTATTTTATGCTGGTGCCGCCATTTTATTACTGGCTTATATTTTTATTACGGCAGCAGGATTGCATGAATGGGGAGGTTGGGCCCTGATGCTTTTTTTTGTTTGTCTTGCCATTGCTTTCGGAGGAAATAAAGTGTTGAAAGGACTTTCCTTTACCGCTATCATTTTTGCAGGCGTTGTGATGGCCATGTACTATCCTCATTTTTTTCTGTCCTGGGGTGGATTCAAATTAAGTAATCTCATCACTCCCCTGATTCAATTGATCATGTTTGGGATGGGCACTTCTATGAGTGTAAAAGATTTTGCCGGCGTTGTTAAAACGCCTAAAGGAGTATTCATCGGTATCATCAGCCAGTTTACTATCATGCCTGTATTGGGTTTTACACTCGCTACTATATCTGATTTCCCTCCTGAAATAGCCGCGGGCATTGTGCTGATCGGCTGCTCGCCAAGTGGATTGGCCTCAAATGTTATGTCGTACCTGGCCAAGGCCAACCTGGCATTATCCATTACCATCACTGCTATTACCACTTTACTTGCTCCCTTTATTACGCCGGTGCTGATGAAATTCCTGGCGGGTGCATTAGTAGAAATTGATGTGTTAAAGATGATGTGGGATATTATTAAAATGGTGATCATTCCCATTGGCGGTGGATTATTGTTTAATAAAATTTTTAGTGGCAAATCAAAATGGGTGGATGCGGCGATGCCTGTAGTTTCAATGGCAGGCATTGCACTTATCATTACCATCATTACAGCAGCAGGAAGAGACAGCCTTTTACAAATCGGCTTCCTCCTCATATTGCTGGGATTAGTGCACAATACATTTGGTTATTTTCTGGGCTTTTGGTTCGCCAAACTTTCTAAAATGAATGAACGTGATTGCCGGACTATAGCACTTGAAGTAGGCATGCAGAATGCCGGACTCGCTTCCGCGATTGCCAAAGAAATGGGTAAGATCGCAACGATTGGATTAGCGCCGGCGATTTTTGGACCATTGATGAATATTACCGGATCTGCCCTGGCCAGCTGGTGGCATAACCGGCCACCTAAACTTGAAGAGCCAGAAAAAGAAAATAAAGAACAGGAATAATTCAATTCATTTTTCATCATTAAAAAAAAACAACTATGGGGAAATATAAATACCTGTTGCTGCTGATCTATTTATTGCCTTTTTATCAACAGGTAAAAAGTCAGCAAATTTCAAAAGAAGAACTTTTGTTTTTAACACCGGAATGGAAGGGGGAACGCTTTGCAGATGGCCGTCCTAAAGTTCCTGATAATATCATGAAGCGAATGAAAGCAGTGAGTGTGGAAGAAGCGTGGGCTGTCATGAAAAACGAAGGGTATGCCTACCAGGTAGCTGCCGGTTGGGAACAGATCAACCCCGATAGTGTTTTAGTAGGAAGAGCCGTAACAGCTACTTTTATGCCCGGCCGGCCCGATGTATGGGGTGCTATAGATGCCAGGGGAAAAAAAGCTGGTAAGAGAGGACAAAATTCATGGCCTGTAGACTTGCTGGTAAAGGGGGATGTGTATGTAGCAGATCAATTTGGAGCGAAAAAGAATGGCCCCACCATTGGGGATAATGTAGGTAATGCCATTTATGCAAAAACAGGAAATGGCATTGTTTACGATGGCGCACTCCGCGATGTGGAAGGCCTGAAAGACATTGGTGGCTTTACATCATATTATACGAGTTACGATCCTTCCTATCATAATCCCCCTGGCGATCTCAATACTATGCTTATTGGCATTAACCAACCAACAAGAATACGAACAGTAACCGTAATGCCCGGAGATGTAGTGTTGGGAAAATTAGGTGTAGTTACTTTTATTCCTCCTCATTTAGCAGAAAAAGTGGTAACCACATCAGAGATTGTCCGCCTGAGAGACTTGTTTGGACACGAACGGCTGAGAGAAGGAAAATATTCAGCGGGCCAGATAGATACCCGCTGGTCCGATGAAATTGAAAAAGATTTTTCAAAATGGCTCAACGATCATATCAATGAACTACCTGTAAGCAAAGAACAGATTCAGGAATTTTTGAAAGGACGTACCTGGTAAAATTTGCAAATCTAAAATGAAAGTCATTTGCAGGAACGATATCCATTCATCAATTATAAATGTCCGTTACTTTTTTCGACTCATCAACTTCAACATTTAAATAACAGCATATCATAAAAAATTATAAATCATGTCAAATTCCAACTCACGCCGTTCCTTTATCACCAAA
>JBGTNK010000044.1:0-35117 GCA_041743125.1 Chitinophagaceae bacterium | reverse complement strand
TCCTTTAATGCCATACCACCTGTAAATGAAGCAATAGAAAAAACCGGCCCCGGAACTGCCCGTACTATGCCCATCCCCGTATACATATCTTCTTTATCTATTTGGACAACATCCGGATTCTTATGTTTTATGGCCTCAGGCCTAATGCTGAATTGCTCGTACATGATCGGCATTAAAACCTGTCCACCTCCAAAAACCAGACTTCCCATCCGGTAAGTATTTTCAAAAAGATTTATGGGCTTCCTGTTTGGCCATTCCTCCTTTCTGGCTATTTCACTAATAATTCCTGCAGCAATAAAAATAATTCCAAACAACCAAAAGTTCCACCATTTTACTTTTGCCGGTTTTTGCTCAACCTGGGGAATACGCTTTTTGCTTAAGTTGGTAGCAAATCCTCCTAAAAGGATTACCAAAGGAAAAACAACTGGTAATTTGAAAAGAAAATAGGTGACAGCCGTGCTGATAATCATAATCAGCCAGGTAATCGTATTCCGTATTGCGTGAGGAAATGCATTGATGCTTGCAAATAATAAAAAGCCTGCAGCCATGGGGGCAATGAATTTAAAAATATCTGCATCTATCGCTTTTTTATCTATATAATGAAGCAAAAAAGACAGGGCTCCCATAAAAATGCTGGCCGGAAGTATCCATATTATTAGTGTGAGAACTGCCAGAGGAACGCCACCTCTTTTATATCCAATGAGTGTAAGCGTTTGTGTGGAAGATGCTCCGGGCAGTAATTGACAAAATGCATTGTATTCCATCAATTCTTTTTCAGTAACATAAGGAGTTTGTTTGACGAAAGTTTTCATCATCATCCCTAAATGTCCTTGCGGACCACCAAAGGCAGTAACACTGTGAAGTAACACAGCCCTTAAAAAATGTAAATGGCGAAAAAGCATCAGAGATAAGACATAAAAAAAAGGAATTCGATTGTTTTATTATCCAGGGTCTTACTGTTTGAAGGTAAAGGATAAAAAAACATTTTACTGTAAATTCAATTAATTTTTCAAGGAAAGTTGTAACGGGAAAATACAGGCATTAAAAATGAAACCATAAAGCAATCGAATGAAAAAAATTATTTCAACTCTATTTATATTACAATTAGTATTAGTACTAAACGCACAAAAAACAGATACCCGGTTATTGAAGAAATTAAATGAAGCCATTCAAGGGTTTAACGGAAACGTTGGCATTTTTGTAAAGGATCTAAAAACCGGAAAAATGGTTGCTATCAATGCAGATACCATTTTTCCCACAGCCAGCATTATAAAAGTCCCAATTCTCATTGGGGTGATGGATAAAATTGAAAAAGGTGAATTGAAATTTGACTCTATACTTTTCTATAAGGACTCATTGCTATATGCAGGTGAGGATATCCTTGGGTCTTTTAAAGAGGGAGAGAAAATATACCTGAAAAAGCTGATCATGCTTATGTTAACCATGAGTGATAATACCGCAAGTCTCTGGCTTCAACAGTTGGCTGGTACCGGCACCAGGATCAATTTTATCATGGATAGTTTAGGATTAAAAAATACCAGGGTTAACTCGAGAACATATGGCCGGGAAGATTATCGGGCTGAATATGGATGGGGCCAAACCACGCCAGGAGAAATAGCCACCTTATTTGAAATGCTTTACAAGCATAAAATATTTTCAAATGAAAGTGCTGATAATATCCTTCGTTTTCTAGGTAGAAATTATTGGGACGAACGAGCTCTGTCCCAGGTGCCGCCTTATGTACAGGTTTTCAGTAAAAACGGTGCAGTAGATGAAGTTCGCAGTGAAGTACTTCTGGTGAATGCTCCTCATCATCCTTATATTTTTTGCTTGTTTACTAAAAACAATAAAGACATAAGCTGGCTACCCGGTAATGAAGCCTGGCAACTGGCAAAAAAAATATCAGGGCTTTTGTGG
This sequence comes from Chitinophagaceae bacterium, assembly GCA_041743125.1. GTDB lineage: Bacteria > Bacteroidota > Bacteroidia > Chitinophagales > Chitinophagaceae > Terrimonas_B. Next base: position 33,200 of record JBGTNK010000044.1, on the reverse strand, counting down.
AATTACTTTGAACCTGATGATAAATGGAGTAAAAGGAATTAATTGCTATTTTAATAATTGATAGGCGATTAAGCTTACTACATATGCCAGGCCGGTCATATATATCAATTGAATAATAGGCCATTTCCATGTTCTGGTTTCCCTTTTTACAATGGCCAGTGTACTCATGCATTGCATGGCGAAAACATAAAATAACATGAGAGACACACCAGTAGCCAATGAATATACAGGGCTGCCATCCGGCCTGACAGCTGCTTTCATCTTTTGCCTGAGGGGGCCTTTGTTATTTTCGTCACCTACACTATATAATGTGGCCATTGTACCTACAAATACTTCCCGGGCTGCAAAAGAAGTAACAAGGGCAATACCAATTTTCCAATCGTACCCAAGAGGTTGAATGATGGGTTTTATCGCTTTACCCAAAGAGCCTACATAAGAATTTTCTAGTTTAGTATTGCCATATTCATTTTCTATATTAAGCGTATCAGCTCCGGGTTTTGCAAGTGCTTGTTTATAATTTATAGCAGCAGCCTCCATTTTATCTTTTGGCCCATATGAACTAAGAGCCCATAAAATAAGGCTGATAACCATAATTATTTTGCCAGCGTCCACTACAAAAATTTTGGCCTTGCTCCACATCGTATGCCAAACAGTTTTCCACCGGGGAGAACGATAAACTGGCAGTTCAAGAATAAAGAAGCTCTTTTCTTTTATTTTGATAAACCACTTTGCAACGTAGGAAACCACTAAAGCCATGGCGAATCCTATAAAATATAAACCCAGCATAACCAATCCCTGTAAACCAATAAAACCAAAAAGGTATTTATTCGGAATGACCAGCCCAATGAGTATGGCGTAAACGGGAAGCCTGGCCGAACAACTCATCAAAGGAGTGATCAGAATAGTTAACAACCGTTCTTTCCGGTTTTCAATATTTCTCGCACTCATTACAGCGGGGATGGCGCAGGCAAAACCACTGATCATGGGCATTACACTCTTACCGTTCAGTCCTACACTTCTCATCAGCCTGTCGGTAAGAAAACTGATTCGGGCCATGTACCCGGAGTCCTCAAGAATAGTAATTAAACCAAAAAGAATGGCTATTTGTGGAACAAACATTACTATGCCGCTTAAGCCGGCCACTATTCCGTTAATGAAAAGATCGGTCCAGCTGTTATCTGGCAGTACCGAAAATAGCCATCCGCTTACTGCAGCAAAACCGTTGTCAATCCAATCCATTGGAAAACTGGCGACGAAAAAAACACTCTGAAATAATACAAAAAGAACGGCAATAAGGATCAGGTAGCCCCAGCGGCGATGCAACAATACATTATCCAATTTTTCAGTGAACAAGGATTTTTGTAATGGGTCTGGCACTGATACGGCCAGCTGCATGATATGCTTGATTCGCCCGTATCTCTGTAATATTTCCTCCGCCTGGGTTTTGGTAGGGTTGAATTTATTTTTTTGCTCAATGCTTTCTATCCTTATTTGTAATGACTCGTTTATTTCGAAAGAATCATGGTGAATGAGGTAATGTATCGCCGTGTAATCACTTAAGTGAGGAAATAATAATTGCACTTCATCTATGGCGGTGGCAGCGAAAGCCTTATTATCAATAAAATCTTTAACAGGAGGTTTATATAAGCCTTGTACAGTTTGCTCTATCGTTTTTTTTAATTGAGCAATCCCTTTTTGCTTCCTTGGATTTACTGCAATTACCGGTACACCTAATTCCCGCTCCAATTCTGCTATATCAATTTTTATACCTTTTCTTCCGGCTATATCCATCATTGTTAATACGATAACAACAGGTATTTTCAGATCGATTAGTTGGGTGCAAAAAAGTAAATTTCGTTTTAGGTTACTGGCATCTGCCACAGCTATTACTACATCAGCTTTTATTTTATCCTGGTTAAGCAACACTTTATAAGCTACCCACTCGTCCAGTTGCCGTGGATAAAGACTATAGGAACCCGGCAGATCGATTATTTCTGCCTGCCCGACAGATAAATTCGTAATCCCCGTTTTTTTATCAATCGTAACGCCGGGAAAATTGCCAACTTTTTGCTTCAAACCTGTTAAATAGTTGAACAAAGAGCTTTTTCCGCTGTTAGGATTGCCCACCAATGCTATATGTATTCTTTTCTTTTCCAATTTTAAGGGGTAGCAAAAATAAACACAAGGCTCTACAAAGTTTTACGAATTCCGATTTTATGAATATCGATTTGGTTAAAAATTTGCATAGTGAAAATGTTAAGAGTTTAAGCAATTTATTAGCATCAAACAAAATCGCTCCATGTTACCTTTGTATTTCAATCAATAAACCTTTCATGAACATGTCTCGTTTTCTATGCCTCAGTTTTTTGTTTATCCTGGCGGGCACTTCCAATGCTCAAAAGTTAAAAAAAGAAGATAAGCTCACCTTTGAAAATTTAAAAACTCATGTTAGTTACCTGGCTGATGATAAACTGGAAGGAAGAAGAACAGGAACGAATGGTGAAAAATTGGCCATGGAGTATATCAGTAGTCAATTTAAAAAAAATGGTATTGAGGCCAAAGGATCCAATGGATACCTTCAGCCTTTTGAGATCAATGAAGGATGGAAAGTAGGAGACAATACTGCTTTCATTATTAATGATTCTGTCTTAGAAGTAGGACGGGATTATTTTCCATTTTTATTCAGCGCTGAAAAACGTGTAGAAGCTTCACCCGCTATTGCTTTGCAGGAACCCGATATGCCCTGGTTTTTTGATTTAAAGGAAATAGTAGATGAAAACAAAGAAAATCCGCATTTCGACCTGGTAGCGTATGTAAAAAATAATTCTAAAAAAGCATATAACCGCGGAGCCACTGCAATTATTCTCTATAATAGTTCTGTTATTGAGGATAACCTGTCCTTTGATCCAAAAGACAAATCAGAGCGATTAGAAATACCGGTGATATATGTACACAAAGAGGCAGCAGGTAAATACTTAGAGGATGCTACGGCTACCCTCCACATTAAACTGATTGTGGAAATGGGAGTAAGAAAAAGAACCGGTCATAATGTGATCGGGTATATAAACAATGGAGCAGCAACTACGGTGGTGGCCGGTGCTCATTTTGATCATTTAGGGTATGGAGAAGATGGTAATTCATTACACCGCACCGGCGAAAAATTGATTCACAATGGCGCCGATGATAATGCAAGTGGTACGGCAGCGTTAATAGAGCTGGCAAGAATCTTAAAAACCGGGAAAGCAAAAAATAATAATTATTTGTTTATCGCATTTTCAGGTGAGGAATTGGGACTGGTTGGGTCAAAATATTTTACAGAAAATCCAACGATTGATTTAAAAGCGATCAATTATATGATCAATATTGATATGATAGGCAGATTAAATGATGGAACCAGGGCTTTAACCATTGGAGGTTACGGCACTTCTCCTCAGTGGGCTTCTGTTATTAAAGTAAATGAAAAAAAATTACCCTTTGTAATTAAAATCGACTCAAGCGGCAGCGGGCCCAGCGATCATACCTCTTTTTATAGAAAAGAAATTCCGGTCTTATTTTTCTTTACAGGCGTGCACAAAGATTATCATCGCCCCGAAGATGATGCGGATAAAGTTAATTATGCAGGCGAATTAAACATTGTCAATTACATCAGCAATCTTATCACCAATTTGAATAAGCAAAATCAGAAACTCGCTTTTCTTAAGACAAGAGAAATTTCCACATCTATGACTACGTTTAAAGTAACCCTGGGCATAATGCCGGATTATACTTTTAGTGGATCTGGCGTTAGAGCAGACGGAGTCTCTGAGGGCAGGCCTGCAGCTGTTGCCGGTTTAAAATCCGGGGATGTAATTATAAAATTGGGCGAATATGTAGTAAACTCAATGGAAACCTATATGCAGGCGCTTAATAAATTTAAAAAGGGCGATAAGACGAAATTGACATTTATACGTGGTAATGAAACGCTGGAATCGGACATCAGCTTTAATGATTAAGGTGAAATTATATTAATATGTCAGACCGCAGTTTTAAACTAGCGATAAACAATCATGACCTTGCAGAAGCATTTTTCGAGGACACCAGACTAGCGGGCATAATGGCTCCGGTAAAGGACTACCAGTTTTGTTGGGAATTGAACAATTTACTAGCAATGGATTTCCGTATTAATCATGAATTAGAGATAAGTTTGAAAAAAAAGAAAAGGGATTATTTTTTTTCCATTTTTGAATATCGGCAACCAACGGGCTCCCTCTCTCATTATTTATTTAACAATCAGTTTGAAGGAGAATATTTATTACCCGAATTAAGGCACCTTGACTTTTTGTGGTTAATGAAAGATGATATCATTAGTGATGCTGAGTTTCACCAGATCATTCATCCTGTGCGCTCAATACCCGGTGTTCAACTAGTAGTAGAGCTGACCAATGAAAAAATAAAAAACAAGGAGCACCTCGTATTTTAATGAACGAATAAATCAAAAAAACATGAACATACAATTTAATGGCATAAAGAAATTTTCTCCTGGTAAAAAAGAGGAAAGCGCTGTCTCCACTTTGAATAATTGGGAGGAGAACAATAATAAATTATACAGGAAAATTCAGTTCAAAGATTTCAATGAAGCTTTTGCTTTTATGACGAAAGTGGCTTTGGTTGCAGAAAAAATGGATCACCACCCGGAATGGAAAAACGTTTGGAATACAGTAGAACTGTGGTTATCCACTCATGATGCCGGAGATATAGTAACAGAGAAAGACAGAAAGCTAGCCGCAAAAATCGATTCCTTTGTTCCTTAAAATATTTTGTTTTACCATTTTCATACACAAGTGAATAAAAATTGGCTAGTATTATAAACAAGCGTCTCTAAGCATTTTCATATATAACAATCCCTTTTTCCGGGCAAAATTGATATTTCGGTCTGGAATTTTTTCAGGTTCACTGTATTTTTTCAGCGCCTTGTCAATACTATTTTCCCTTAATAAATGCAGCATGGGGTAAACGGACCGGTTGGTATAATTAGCTGCATCATCGTCTGTAGAGCCGGCAAAGCGATACAAGGGATGAAATCCGGCCACCTGATATACACCTTCGTATCCTTTTTTAATTAATAATTTTTCGGCAATATCCACCAGGTCCAGGTACTCTTCAAAACTCTTAAAGGCATTGGGATAAATCACTAAAGTGGTTTCAATCCTTTCATCATTATCAAGCCGGAAGCATTCCCTTAAAAAAGATTCCAGGCAAACAGTTTGCGATATTTCCGGCTCTACCTGGTAATGAACGTTGTTTTGTTTAATCACACGGGAAGCAAAGGGACAAAAATTGCAGCCCACCACTACATCTGTTATCCATTTTTTGGTTTGAAAAATTATTTGAGCTGATGTGTCCATAAAGCTTAATCTTCCTGCAAATTTAATATCCTAAAAAATGAGGAGGATAGTTACCTGTATTTGCTATACTAAAGAAGGATTCAAAATCATTAAAAGGAAAGGACCTGTTTAATCTACGCTTTCGATTATAAATTGGGATCCATTAATAGCTGCCGTGTCCTTTGCTTTTAGACCCATTATTTTTTGGCCCAATGGAGAGTGGGGAGACAATGCTATCACCGTATTTCCATCTACAATTGTTTTGCCCAGGGCAACGCTCATAAAAAAGTAACCCTTATTCGTTTTTACCAAACTGCCATTGATTATTTTCGACGTATTTACGGAGGGGTCAATTTTACCAAAAAGCGATTTCTGTTTTAAGGCCTCGTTTAATTGCTGTCCCGTATTTTCCTGCTCTATATGAAGCATAGCCAGGGCTGTTTCGTATTTATCTCCGGCCGTATTCTTTGTTTCATTACTTACACTTTCCCTAAGGTCTTTTAGTGTTTGTAGAAACAGTTGTATTTTATCATCTATAAGGCCTGAATAAGCTTCAAATATTTTTTCCTTCAAGGTCATGATCACGTCTTTTTATTCTTAAAATTTTTCTTGTAATAAGTGCTGGGATTTAAAAACAAAACCTGCATCAAAAATATCATGTTTCCGCTTTAATAATGCGGGATCATATCTGCTATTCCATCCGGGTCATTTTTTGCGTTACCTGAATGGGAGATATTCTTGCCTTTTAATAGAAGCAAGCCAGCTACATGAGGTGCTGCCATAGATGTACCACTCAGGTAGGCATACCTGCCATTTGTATAAGTTGACAGTATCCGTACACCTGGGGCAGCAAAGTCTATTACATCGTTTCCATAATTGGAAAATTTCGCAAAGTTATCAAGGCTGTCAATGGCAGAAACAGTATATACATTCGTGGCGTTTGTTCTGGCCGGGGAATATTTATTAGCCAGGTCTTTTTCATTCCCGGCGGCAATAGCTATATAAATTCCCCTGGCAGCCGTATTGCGCAACTGCTGATCCAGTGCATTCGAAATACCTTCATCGTTTCCAACACTGAGGTTAACCACATCGCCAGCAGATGCATGCGTATTGACATAGGCCAGCGCCTGGATGATATAGGATAATAGGCCGTTTCCTTCCTTGTCAAGGACCCTCAGAGAAACCATTGTAGTGCCGGAAGCAACTCCTAACACACCAATTGTATTATTTAAGGCTCCGATAATACCGGCCACATGAGTACCATGGCCGTTCTCATCTTTAGCTGAACTTTGCCCGTTAACAAATGATTTGCTTTGTCCCTCATCAACGGTAAGGTCGGGATGCGCAAAGTCAATACCGGAGTCAATGACCCAGGCCCTTTTCCCAATACCATTACCATAACCCACCCTGTTCACATTCCAGGTGATCAACCTGGGTGCGGCAATGGTGAAGCAACTTCCTAATGATATAATTCTGTCCTGCTCAACAAAAGCAATATTTTCATCCTGGCTTAACCGGCTTGCTTCCTCCACAGACAAGTGGGCAATAAATCCACCGGGCTCACCATTAAAACTTAATTCAAGAGCAGTCTTGTTAATATTATTCTTTAATAGAAGACCATAGCTTAAAGATTGCAATTTTTGTTGTGTTATTCCCCGGAAACTGGTCTGGTTATTTTTATATGAAATAATATAACGACCCTCTATAAATTCACCATTATTAAATGCTGCTTTTTGAACACAATTATCGGGGGAGTTGTCTGATAAACCTGAGCGGCCAGATTCTTTTTTACAGCCAGCAAGTACGGCGAACAGGGAAAGAAAAATAATAAATTTTCTACGGAGCATGGTAAACCATTAAGTTCCATCATAACGCATTTTCTATGCCTTATGATCCATTCTTATTATGCTTTAACATGTTTTTATATACGTATACAAATGCAAGGACCTAAATAGTTTAAACGGATAACCCACAAATTTTGAAACAATATCTTGCGAGACCAGTCGGGGTTTGCGGCTATTTATTCTGAGGTTTATTAAGTCTTTAGGCAGGTATTTATCTGCACTTGATCCATGTCCGGAAAAATGCATTTTACCTGAGTTCTTCAAAGCGACCGGTAAGTTTATTTTTCCTCACATTATCCCAATTGAAATATCGTCCGTTCATAGCTATATAAACTCCGGAAGGCAATGCTTGTACAAAGGCCAAAGCTCCTCCCAGGTTAAACAGACCATCTGAGCTACCAAACTTTATCGGGATCATGGCGCCGGTAAGAATGATGGTTTTATTTTTTACGTTGTTTGCAAGGATAAGTCCTGTATCAGCCATCGTATCGGTGCCATGTGTAATAATTATTTTATTTTCCTCACATTGGTTGCATTGCGCTGCTATATTCACCCGATCCTTTTCACTCATTTCAAGACTATCAATCAGCATTAAAGTGGTAATACTGACATCCACTTTATTGCGGCCCATTTCCAATAAAGCCTGCATATGCGTATCCTTAAAATAAAGCTCACCTGTTAATTCATTATATTCTTTATCAAAAGTACCTCCCGTTACAAAAATCCGGATTGCCATTTGTATAATTTTAAGTAATGAAATTAGGTAATCAAGTGATTACATTTGCATCAAATCAAGCTATTCTCATGTATGGAACGGAAATTGACATATAACTTGAATATATAAATTATTAACCCGAACAATAACAGGATATAATATGGCAGCAACAAAACTTACGATCAATAACAATGGCTCGGTTAAAATTGAAGGGGATTTTGAAATTGTAGATAAAAACGGAGATATATACGACCTGGCAGGAAGAACAATTGTTTCCATTTGCCGGTGTGGTCGTTCCGCTAATAAACCTTTTTGTGATGGTTCACATAAAGGACATTTTGAACATGAAGCCATAGCATTCGCCCTGCCTCCAAAAAAAACTGTGTAATTAATTACCTGTACTTATCCACTTATGTGCAATATCTGGATCACAGGTTCAGTTTCATTTATACTACCTTCAGTACAGGCTATTTTAATTGACGGCGAGGATTCCATTTTGTAAACATGAAAACGTAGTTTAACTAAGTGGTTTTAATATTATGAGGCCTTTTTTTTAAAGAAAGTTAGTAAATCGTTATACTTATTTCTTTAGAAATGGTCTTATAAAAAAAAAGCGAAATTTTTGCTTTTAATACATAAACAAGCAGAAGATGGGCTTACCTGTTCAAACCGCAATGATTATTGATGATGATGATGATCTGGGCTTTATACTTACTTCTATATTAGAATCCAGGAAAGTATATGCCATGACAGTGAATTCACTGGACGAAGCGGAAGGTTATCTGTCTTATCTGAAACCCACCGTTATTTTTCTTGATAATAATTTTCCCGAAGGTTTAGGCATTAATTTTATCCGAAAGATAAAAGCATATGATGATGAGATAAAGATCATAATGATGACCGCCGATCAGTCCCCCTGGATAAGAGAAAAGGCAGTAGAAGAGGGCATCAATTATTTTTTGAAAAAACCTTTTAGTAAAAAAGCCATTGATCTTGTATTGGATAAATTAAACTTTAGAAGAGTTAATGCTTAATGCCAATCGCTATCCTGAAATCTTTTCAGCATCGTGTTCCCTGGTCTTATCCCCACCTTTCCAATTCGCAATCATTATACCTGCAAAGACCAACAGCATACTTATTACATGCACTTTTGTAAAGTCTTCATGTAGTATCATAGCCGCTTCTATGCTGCTGAATACAGGAATGAGATTGCCAAACAAGGCGGTACGACCGGCGCCCAATTTATTGATGGCGATGTTCCAGAAAGAGTAACAGATGACTGAAGCCCCAAGGCCAAGGTATAAAATGATCAGAAATAGACTTAAGTCCCAATCCACAGGAGCTGCATGAAAGTTTTCCCATAAAAAAAATGGGAATAAAAAAATGGTACCTAAACTAAAAACCAGGAACAGGTAATTATTAGGAGACAGACCCACAGGTTTTTTTCTTACCAGCGTATTATATATAGCAAAACAAAGGGCTCCTAATAATATCCAGCCATCACCAGTTGAAAATCGAAAAGAAACCAGGTTTTGCAAATCTCCTCTTGATAAAAGAAAGAGAACGCCCCCGCTGCATAAAATAAGTCCTGCCAGCTTTTTCCATCCTATCTGCTCTTTTAAAAAAATACGGGCTAAAATAATAGCCATTATGGGGGCTGTGGTAGTTCCTATAAGAACAAGGTTGATAGCGCTGGTATGGTGTGCGGCAATATAGATAAACGTATTGAACAAGGCAATGCCAGTTAAAGCAACCCAGAAAAGGTAATGCAAAGATCGCCGGACAATATCCCATTCTTTTTTAAAAGATCTGTACGCTAAAGGAAACATGAAAAGTGAGGCAGTGAGCCAACGGTAAAAGGCAAGACTTACCGGGGGAATGCTTTTTATAACCCCTCTTGCCACTACAAAATTACCCGACCAAATAATAACGGCCAGCAAAGCCAGGCCGATACCAATGTATATATTTCTCCGGGAAGATATCAGCATGCTGGAAAATTAAAAAGAACCCCCTTTAATAGCGAAGTGTGCGTTCTAAGATTTAATAAAAGAGGGATACCAGGTATTTTTAATCGATAACCTTCTCAACAATCTTATTGGTTTCCTTATTTTTCAGGATCACTTTTTTAGCACCATAATGAGTAATTTCTTCTTTTATAAGATAGTGTTCCGAATCATAATTAATAAGATGGCTGTCCTTGGTCACCCCTTCCTTTCCTCTCCAGATATCTAACAGTACAGGTTCCCATAATTTTGTTTTTGCTGATTTATAGGCAGCGTCCAAAACAGCATTTACAATATATCCATCATAAAAAGTTTCCTTCGGACTTATTCCTTTCTCAATAGAATTAAACATGTCGGTGAACATATGATTATATCCCAGTTCATTTATTTCATCTCCTACGGGAAAAAGCCACCCGGTATTGCTTTCCGCTTTTTCAGCAACATAACCTTCGCCTTTCCCTGTGGTGAACATTTCGAAACCAGTACGTAAAAAATTATTCATCCAGATGGTTCCTTCTGTTCCCATGACTTCGTCCCGAAGATCCAATCCCCCCCGGAAAGTCCAGCTTACTTCAAACTGGCCGATGGCGCCATTCTCATATTTCACCAGCGCAATGGCATGATCTTCCGCATCGATGGGTTTTACCTGCGTATCGGCCCAGCACATTACTTCCACCGGTCTTATATCTTTCCCTATAAAACTTCTTGTTATTTCAATACAATGACAGCCCAGGTCCAGGATACATCCTCCGCCTGCCTGTTCAATATCCCAGAACCAATCACTATGTGGTCCCGGGTGAGTTTCCCGTGATTTTGCCCAGAGTATTCTCCCAATAACCCCGGCCTTCACACTTTCCAAAGCTTTTAGGAATTTGGGAGTATAAACAAGGTCTTCAAGATATCCATTAAAAATACCCGACGATTCCACAGCTTCCAGCATTCGCTTTGCCTCTTTAGCATTTCTGCCCAGCGGTTTGGTTGTCATAACTGCTTTTTTATGTTTGCAGCAAAGCATTACTGCCTCTTCATGAAGATTATTGGGAAGAGCGATACAAACCATGTTCACCTCCGGGTTAGAGATAGATTCTTCCATAGAAGTTGTCCAGTGCTGACACTGATAATCAACGGCATATTTTTTTGCACTTTCTTCTTTACGGGAATAAATGCTTACAATCTTGTCTTTACTTCTTTGTCCTTGTAGTGAATCTGCATAAAACCGTCCTATAAAACCGGAGCCGAGCATAGCAATTCGTTGCATAATAAGTTTGTAGTTTATTTTTCTTTAATAAAATCTCTTCCACATAGAATTCCTGACCCACCCATAGATTTTGCAAGGGAACAGGCTTCTTTTTCCAGACCTACTTTAAATGGAATGTCTTTAATAAGCTGAAAATTTACGAAAAACATTATAAACCTTCCGGCAATATTATTTTTATGTGGCGGCGATAATATGCTTTTCGAATTGTGACTTTAAGTTGTAGATAATTTTTCCCATGCTAACCCCTACGGATTTATTAAAGGTCTCCCCAGGGATATTTTTATAAATTACCATGGCATTTAAATAGTTAATCAGAAGCCATTTGATGGCATAACTATTGAATGATTTGGCAAACCGAATTATTATGAAAAAAGAATATGGACAAATGGCCATAGCTTTAGTTACAATGGGTTTAATCATTTACCTGGTTGGAAAAAAAGGAGTTGGAAAAAAGAAAAAGCGAGGGCAGGAAGAAAAAGAAAAAGACTTTCTCAGCAGACAAAGAAAAAGATTTTCTGATGCCTATGGTGAATATACTTTATGATGGCACTATAAATGAACCTTGTTATCTTTAGTTTAAATCATTACAACTATGTTATGGAAGGGAAGACGAGGTAGTTCAAACGTCGATGACCGCCGTGGATTATCCGGAGGCGGTATGGCCGCTGGCGGCGGCGTGATAGGCGTTATCATTTATCTGCTATATACTTTTTTGGGAGGCAGCGGTGATCCTTCAACCATTCCATCACTGGACCCGGGAGGTCAGCAAACCGAATTGAGTGCGGAAGAAAAAGTTGCCGACGACGAAAGAGCTGAATTTGTAAAAGTTGTTTTAGCGGATACGGAAGATGTATGGAATAAGTTATATGCCGGCCAGGGAAAAAAATATCCCGAACCTACCCTGGTTTTGTTTCGGGATGCTGTTCAGTCTGCCTGCGGAAATGCCAGCTCTGCCATGGGACCCTTTTACTGCCCGGGAGATCAGCAGGTTTATATTGATCTTGCTTTTTATAAAGACCTGCAAACAAAATTGAATGCGCCGGGCGATTTTGCAATGGCCTACGTGGTAGCTCACGAAGTAGGGCATCATATTCAAAACCTGAATGGTACAGCTGAAAAGCTGGGCAGGCTAAGAGGACAGGTCAGCGAAGTTGAATACAACCGTTACTCTGTAAAAATGGAGCTCCAGGCTGATTTCCTCGCAGGGATATGGGCCCATCATGCACAGAAAAAACAAATTTTGGAAGAGGGGGATATTGAAGAAGCACTAAATGCGGCAAATGCTATTGGCGACGATATGTTGCAGAAAAAATCGCAGGGGTATGTTGTTCCTGATGCGTTTACACATGGTACTTCGGCACAACGGATGCATTGGTTTAAAAAAGGCTATCAAACGGGAGATATCAACCAGGGAGATACGTTTAATTCCCCTGACCTGTAATCCGTTGAGGAAAACAGTTCTCTTTGATTTTAAACTTCCCGAATTTAGAATGGGCATAGAATCAAAAGTTGTAAATTGGTCACAAATCAATATTGTCATATGAATACGTCACGCAGAAAATTTATACAAAATAGCACACTGACTATAGCAGGTGCTGCATTATTATCTGATTCCCTTTTTGGCTTTGGCAAAAGCAAAACAATTACCGGACTTCAGTTATATAGTGTGAGGGATGAAATGAAAAAGGACCCCTTAGGCACTTTAAAGCAATTGGCCGCGATGGGATATCGCCACGTTGAACATGCTAATTATGCAGACCGGAAATTTTATGGTTATAGTGCGAAAGAATTTAAAAAGATATTGGGTGATCTGGGAATGAAGATGCCAAGCGGGCACACCGTTCTGGCCAAACAACATTGGGATGATACAAACAAAACATTTACTGATCTGTGGAAATATACTGTTGAAGATGCCGCTATATTAGGTCAGCAATTTGTCATTAGCCCCTGGATCGATGAAAGCTGGAGAAAAGATGAGGACACATTAAAATATTATATGGATGTGTTTAATAAATCCGGGGAATTGTGTAAGAAGTCGGGGATGAAGTTTGGTTATCATAATCACCATTTTGAATTCAATGAAGAGCTTAACGGAAAAAAAGTATATGATGTAATAGTACAACATACAGACCCCAGCCTGGTTATTCACCAGTTGGATATTGGTAATATGTACTATGGCGGGGGACGGGCTATGGCAGTTATAAAAAAATATCCGGGCCGATTTGCTTCCCTTCATGTAAAAGATGAAATAGCTGTAGCTGGTTCGGAACATGGATACGAGAGTGCTGTACTAGGTACCGGCATCATTGGTGTAAAAGAAGTGGTGGCAGAAAGTATAAAAACCGGGGGTACAATTCATTTAATTATTGAACAGGAAAGCTACCAGGACAAAACGCCAATGGAAGCAGTAAAGGAAGACCTTGCTATTATGAAAAAATGGGGGTATTGATTCAGGTTGAAAAATAACTAACTAATTAAAGTTTCTTACGGTTGAATTATTTATAGAGTTTCCAAGAAATATAAGCCAGGCATTAAAGATAAAAATCTGTATAATCCTCACTTTTATTCATCACAGGTCGTGCAATAGCCAGCGAAAAATGATAGCAGGGACAGTCATTTCACCCATTAATTCTTGCAAAGCAACGGTTCTCATCTTGTAAAAAGTAATCACTTTCAGGCCTCATAAATCTTCACTAATATTTTGAAATATTTTTTCTGCCTGGCAATTTGTTTTGGTATTCTTTTTACCCACGCCCAGAAACAAAACAGCCAGTTCGAATTGAATATCCGAAAAACATCGGTGCCGGTGGCAATTGATGGAGTAATGAACGATCAGGCATGGCAGGACGCTGAAACAGCCGGAGATTTTTTTATGGTTACGCCCATGGATACCAGTAAAGCCCGTGTGAATACCGATGTGAAAATGGCTTATGATAAAGAAAATCTTTACATTATTGCTATCTGCCATTTGCTGGTAAAAGGTCCTTATATGGTGGAGTCCCTGCGCCGGGATTTCAGTTTTGGAAAAAACGACAATTTTATTTTCTTTCTTGATCCTTTTAACGACCTGACAAATGGATATACCTTTGGGGCCAACGCAGCCGGCGCTCAATGGGATGGCACTTTGTATGAAGGAGGAAAGGCTGATCTTAACTGGGACAATAAATGGGTATCTGTAGTTAAAAATTATGACGACAAATGGGTATTTGAAGCGTCGATCCCATTTAAGACTATACGCTATAAAAAAGGGATTACTCAGTGGGGAATTAACTTCAGCAGGCTGGATATTACGGCAGCCGAAAAATCCTCCTGGGCCCCGGTTCCCCGGCAGTTTCCAACAGCCTCTCTTGCCTATACCGGTCAGTTGATCTGGGACCAGGCACTTCCTGATCCCGGTTTGAACTTATCGCTTATTCCATACGCCTTAACGGGAATCTCTAAAAATTACACAACCGGCGACAAATCAACATTTCGAAAAGAAATAGGCGGTGATGCAAAAATTGCAATGACTTCTTCACTCAATTTAGACCTGACCATCAATCCCGATTATTCCCAGGTTGAGGTAGACAAGCAAGTGACTAACCTGGACCGGTTTGAATTATTTTTCCCCGAAAGAAGACAGTTTTTCCTGGAGAATAATGACTTGTTTGGAAATTTTGGCTTTACCAATATCCGGCCTTTCTTTTCAAGGAGAATAGGATTGGGAGTTCCTATCAGTTTTGGAGCCCGGCTCAGTGGAAATATTGACAAAAACTGGCGTATCGGTGTTATGGATATGCAGACAAAAAAAGTACATGAATCAGGTTTGCCTGCGCAGAACTTCAGTGTTCTGGCTTTGCAACGAAAAGTTTTTGCCAGGTCAAATATCCGGATGATCTTCATAAACAAGCAATCGCTGAACTATGAACCGCGAAGCGATAGCACCAAACCAAAATACTCGCTTTACAACCGCAACATTGGTGCTGAATATAACCTGGCGTCATCTAATAATTTATGGACTGGAAAGATGATGTTCTTAAAATCATTTTCTACCGGATCTGATGACAACAGCTGGACCCAGGCTTCGTTACTGCAATACAATAGCCGCCATTGGTTGCTGGCCTGGCAGCAGGAATATGTAGGTAAACAATATATAGCCGAAGTAGGTTATGTGCCCCGTAATAATTATATCAAGTTTAACCCAACTATCAGTTATCTTTTTTTTCCAAAGAAAACAGGCCGTGTTTTAAACCATGGACCAAGGTATATCGGAAACCATTTTTATAACAGCGCCATGACTAAAACCGATAACGAAAACCTCTTACTTTACTTGTTCAATTTTCGGGATCAAAGCGTTTTTGATATTTGGGTAGCAAACAATTTCACCGAATTGCTGCAACCATTTGATCCTACCAACAGCAACAAGGATTCACTGGCGGCGGGAACAAGGCACCGGTGGAATGCATTTGGTATGGATTATTTTTCAAGACCACAGCGCCTATTCACTTACAATATTTCTAGCCGCGCAGGAGGTTATTATGCAAACGGAAACCGGTATAGCGCTTCTGTTGATCTGGGATACCGTTTTCAACCCTATGTTGGAATTGCATTAAGTACGGTATATAATGATATTCATTTACCCGCTCCATGGAATAATACAAGATTCTGGCTGGTTGGCCCCCGCATTGATATGACATTTACAAACAAGCTTTTCCTCACAACATTTGTGCAATATAACAGTCAGCAAAAAAACATTAATCTCAATACAAGACTTCAATGGCGTTACCGGCCGGCCTCTGACCTGTTCCTGGTTTATACTGATAATTATTATTCAGCTCCCTTCTCTGTACGCAACAGGGCCTTTGTTTTAAAAGCCACTTATTGGTGGAATAATTAAACAGCATATTGCCTGGTTATCATTTGTGAGGATCACCGGCCTTTAATCAGTTTGCCTGGGCGCTTCACCTGGTTTGTAATTGCAATCCTCCATTTGAATTTCAATATATTTGAACTGGCTTTGTTATTTGAAATATATTAATTGCGGTTATGAGACGTCTTTCTGCAATAATGTTTACTGATATGGTTGGCTATAGTGCCCTCACCCAAAAAAATGAGGCACTTGCCCTCGATCTTCTTGAGGAGCATAGGAAAATACTAAGACCTTTTTTTGATAAACACGACGGAAGAGAAATAGATACCGCCGGAGATTCCTTTTTTGTTGAATTCAGAAGTGCCGTAGAATCTACCAATTGTGCTATTGAAATTCAATCGGCATTGCATGAACGAAATAAGGATCAGCCCCAGGAAAAGCAAATACTGATAAGAATAGGCTTGCATATAGGCGATGTAGTGTATGTTGATGACCAGGTACATGGCGATGGCGTGAATATAGCTGCCAGGATGGAACCACTGGCTCAGCCCGGAGGCATCTGTATTTCAGAAGATGTAGCCCGGCAGATCAGGAATAAAATTGATTTTCCTGTTGTTAAACTGGGTGAAGAAAAGTTGAAAAATATTTCCATGCCCATGGATATATATTGTATTGCTCTGCCATGGCTGCATGACGGCCGGAGAGCAAGAAAAGCTTTTCCTGTTAAAAAATACTTTCCCTATTTTTTTGGGCTAATAACTTTAATAATATTGGTTACCGGTTTCTTTTTTATAAAAAATTATAAGACAAAAAGTAATGCTGCTTCCAAATTAAGACTGGCAGTATTACCCTTGTCAAATATCAGCAACGATGCGAATGATGAGTACTTCGCAGATGGAATGACAGAGGAATTGATATCGGGGCTCTCGAAAATTGCCGGTATAAATGTTATTGCCAGAACCTCCATCATGAAGTATAAGGATACCGACAAAGACATTTCCAAAATAGGACAAGAATTAATGGTAGGCAGTATCCTGGAGGGCAGTGTCAGAAAGTTTGAAAATAAAGCCAGGGTAACGGTACAATTGATCGACGTTTCAACCCAGGAACACCTCTGGTCAATGGATTATGACAGGGAGTTAAAAGATATCTTTTCCATTCAAAGTGAGATTGCCCAAAATGTGGCAGATGAATTAAAAGTGAGGCTGGTTTCTTCAGAAAAGGAATTGTTGGAAAAAGGAAATACAACCGATATGATTGCTTTTCAGGAGTATCTTATCGGCAAACACTTTTTAAACCAGCGGACGGCTGAAAGTATCCAGAACGCATTGACGCATTTTGAAAAATCAATTAAACAAGATTCTTTATTTGCCTTACCGTATGCCAGCATGGCTTATGCATATACACTTATAGGTGTAGCGGGTTATGGCAACATACCCCGGTTATTGGCAGAAAAAAAAGCAAAGGAATCCGTAATGAAGGCCCTGGCTATTGATGAAACCCTTGCAGAGGCGCATGCGGCCTTGGGCTATATCCGGCTTAGAATTGATTGGGATTGGGAGGGTGCGGAAACAGAATTAAAAAGAGCGATAGCCCTTAAACCCGGTGATGCTACTTCTCACGAATGGTATGCCCTTTTTCTTGCTATAAAAGTAAGATTAGATGAAGCATTGAAAGAAATGCAAAAAGCTTCTGAATTGGATCCTCTTTCACCAAGTGTAAATACAGGATTAGCAAGGATATATCATTTCCGGAATGAAACAGGTAAAGCGCTGGCACAAATCAAGAAAACACTTGAGCTGGATCCTAATTATGCGGAAGCACATTTTACAGCGGGCCTTACTTACTTTAAGGAAAAGAATTTTCAAAAGGCTGTTCCTGTCCTTGAAAAAGCAGTGCAACTTTCAGGAAGAAGGCCCGTGATGCTTGGCTTATTGGCGGCGGCGTATAGAAAAATCGGGAAAAATGATGACATGAATAATATTCTGGCGGAATTAGAAAGAACTCCAGTTACCAATGATAAATTATATGCGCTGAGCTTTATTAAAAACCAATTGGGGCAGTATGATGAATCCTATAAGATTCTTGAAAAATTACTGGCAGACAAATACGGCATCCTGATTTATATGAAAGTGGAAAAGAATCTCTTTAACGATCCCGGCAGCTCCAGGTATCAAAACCTGGTCAATAGAATGGGTTTATAATTCCGGGGTTTATAATCTGTCGTTCAATTATTTCTACATTTTTTTTTGATTGCTGGCCAGCAGACTTAAGTTTTGTGAACATATTTTGGGGTGCAGCAAAGGTCAAAAGCATTCTCCAGGCCATGATTTTTTTCTTCTCTTTCCACCTTCCGTACCACTGCTGTATTAAATTTTTTTTGATTATTTAATTGTCTTAACTTTTTACATACTAAAACCTTTGTTATGAGAACAGCGTTAACACTCCTTTCTTTCGCTGTGTTGGTGAATGCAGCGCAAGCACAAAAATTCAGTTTCATTCCTCAGGTAGGATTTGAAAATTCAAAAACAATTATCCGATACAATGATCTGCCGGGCTTCTCGCCTGCCGGGGTCGTTTTTTCTCCGCAGGCAGTCATGCATTTTACTTATAAATCAAAACCTGGGCATGGCGCTTTTCTGGGAGTGGCCAGCAGCCGCACTACCGTTCCATTTCAATTTACCGATCCTGAAACCGGGATGAATAATTATAAAACCATTTCAGGCGATATGCAGTGGAGGGTTGAAGGTGGTTACCAATTCAGCAGCAAACCTGTTTATTTTAAAAAACCGGGTAATAAAACAAAAAAACCAGCTGAGAATAAAATAGCTCAAAAAAAACCGTGCGGGTCCAATTCTTACAGGAGTTATTATTCTAAAAATAAGATAGCTGAAGCCAGGCCCGGAGCAAATGATAAAATAAAACAGGGAATGACCAGGAGCAATAAAGGATCATGGGTTCGCTGGCAGCCTTCTGTGGGTCTGGGATATATTCCTTCTGTAAAAACAGACGTTATGCAAAGAATGCAGGGTGGACAAACTCATTATGAATACCGGGCGGGAAACTGGAATACCGCATTGATCGCCGGTATGGGTTTTGAATTTGGTAAAAATGAAAACCGTTTATTTAACGTCAGCTTTAATTATTTGAAGGGACTTGGTAATCTGGATAAACAATATATTTCTAAAACAACTGGCACCAAAACTTTAACGGCTCAAATAAACTCCGAAGTTTCAGGATGGAATATGAGAATAGGAGTTCCCTTTTCAACGAGAGCCAAAAAACCTCCAGTGAGGGAAGTTCAAAAAGAACAAAAAGTTCAATCACCCAAAACAAGTTGCGGACAATACAGGATCATGTATCGCTGTAATAAAATCAACTAAAAAAAATATATGAAATTATTAAACAAACTTATTTTAAAATAAGTCTGGCATTTTCGTTGTGCCGTTCACAATTATGGGAAAAACAAATTTTAATATCATTCTGAATGTAAGAACCTGCAATGGATTTGAATGCTTCGGTAAATTTTTTCTGGGTTACAAGAGAGAATTTGCCACCCATATTTTTAACAAGTTGAAGGGAAGAAAGAACGTGGATGAAAAAAGCATTCTGCAACTTGATCTGGTGGAGACTATAAACGGATTGCCCGTCAGTATGCAGCTGATGAGTTGCTCGCTGGAAGATCTCGCCGAAAATTGCAAGATCATTACCATGGAAACTTTTAAGTTTCACAATATGGAAGAATCGTAATTAAGGAAAAGATTGTGATCAAGCGAAAAAAGTATAACTATTCTACGGAATTTTTATTCCTTCTGCTTTTTCAACACCATCTTACGTTGGTTTTTATCGGGTAATTGATTGCAGCGTTCACTAAATAAAAAAGCAGATGATTCAATATTATCCGGACCACCGGAAGGGAATGGGAAATTTGATATAAATAATTTTATGAACTACGCCGGTCATAGCTCATAAAATTATATCGGGTTGTGCTTCATTCAAAGCATACCGGCTTTATATTAAGGGGAAAAAACACCTCAGTTTTTCTGATCCTTCGCTCAAACGCAGGCCGATCCTAAACTACCCTGTCGCTATTGTTTTCTCTAACTACGGTTGTTCTTTCTGTAGTAGAAGAAGAATTACCCCGTGTAAGTGCAACAATTATTATTAATAAAACAATTCCTCCTACAACCCATACCCATGGCTCTGTAAACCAGGTGGACGTGGTGGTGGTGGTGGTTTTGGTGCTAGTAGAGCTTGAGGAGGTACTATCCTGAGCCCAGGAATCTATCTGCAAAAAACAAATAGTTAAAAAGGTAAAAAAAGATTTTAACCCATGTGTTGCCATTAACTTTTTCATATGTGATGTTTTAGATAGTTGATAATATATCATATATCTAAAAACTGTGCCATGCGAATAAAATTTAACTGGCCATCTTTTTGCTACTGGCTAAAAACAAAACCACCCGCCAATTAAAAAGGCTTCCCGTGTGTTTGGTTAACGAGGTATTTCAACAGTTTAGGAAACAACCGGGTAAAATAAACCAGGGCATTCGTCATCCGGCTATTTCCTGCAAGGCGCTGAATCCGCCGGCCAGCCCGCAGTCTTTGAGAAAATTCTTTTTGCCATAGAAGACAATATTGTTTTTCCATTTTTGATCTGTTGGTCACACCCTTTAAAAAGAGATCAATTTGTTCGGCAGCAAGCAAACTGCCATGCAGGGCCATACTCATACCGTTGCCACATATTGGAGTGATCAAACCTGCCGCATCACCAATCATCAATACATGGTTTTCAATCTGAGATTTTTTGTCAAAACTTATTTGGGAAATAGTCAGGGGCGAAGGATACAAAAATTCACATTCTTCAAATAGTTTATCGAGGTGCGGATTTTTTCTCAATACAGTTTGCTCCATTTCCTGAATAGAGCCATTATTATTTTTAAGATTGGAGGCTGTGGTAAGATAACAAAGGCAATATTTATCCTCTTCAATTTTTACTATACCACAATAGCCATTGTCAAAATTATGCAGGGCAATAGTATCTGCAGGAAATTTAGACCTGATATGATATTTGACCCCAATATAATTATTGAGCTTGTTTCTGTTGGTAATAGCAAAATTTCTTTTCCATTTGATGTCCAGGTTACTTCGCTTACCATAGGTGCCGCAAAAAACTTTTGCATAGAAAATATGCCGGGTTGTTTCAATTGAAAATTGATCATTTTCAAATGCAACCGCATTTACTTTTGTGTTTTCTTCTATATCGGCTCCGGCTACTCTTGCTTTTTGCGCCATCAGGTCATCAAGCAGGTACCTGCTGATACCAAATCCTCCCAGGGAAAGTTCATGGTTCACTATTTTTCCTGAAGTGGAGGAAACTTGTAACCGGGTAATAACAGGTAAATGCATTTTATCAAGACCGATACCCATCCGGGTTAGAAAATCCCAGGACTCTAAACTGATATATTCACCGCAAACTTTATGAAAAGGATATTGCTCTTTTTCAAACAAGATTACACGATGCCCCTGTTTTGCTAGCTGAATGGATAAGGCCAGCCCGGCCAGCCCACCACCGGCAATAGCCACATCGTATATCTCTGATTTTACTTCTCCTGCCAGATACTGAAGGGGTATAATGCTTTCTTCTTTCATTGATGTTTTAGATCAAAGTATGGAGTTAGTTCAGGGATGTTTAAAGAGAACCAAAAAACGAAAAGCCCATCGCCAGCTAATGTCGTAAAGGGTCAATCCCGCCTGGTGAAATAATTGTTGCCATTCTTTCCGGGTAAAACCCCTGGCTACGGACAAGGCAGCGTCATTTTTTACAAGATATGATTTACTGAAAAACCGGGTGATATATTTAATAAGAACATAGGCCATCCGATGGCGATGGAGGTCATTAAGGAAAAAACCCTTCCTGCTGTTTTCCTTTAACCATAAAAGCATAAACAACAATTGCTCATCCGTAAAATGGTGGCAGAAAAGGGAAGAAAAAATTATATCAGGTTTTTTATGGTTAAACGTTATAAGTGCATAATCACTGCATATCCATTCGCAGGAAAGCCCGGGGTATTGCTGCTTTGCAAAGGCGATGCATTCCGGGTTAATATCTATACCCGTAAACTGAACAGGAATATTTTTTTGAATACAATATTTTTGAAGGGCAAAAAGATTATCTCCTCCACCGCAACCTATTTCGCAAATGCTGACAGGATCTTTACCACTTAGCAACTGCGAGAAACCCTGGATAGTTGTAGCATGACCACCCAAAAGTGTATTAACGGTATTCAATTCTTTTAAAGTTTGCTTCATAGCTTCAAAAGGAATGTCGTTGCCGTCCATTAATTCTTTTTGATAACTGCGTTGACGTAGGTTAATCATGAAGACAAAATAAATGTTTCCATAGTAAGGCCCGGCCCGAATGCTGCACCAAATATCTTTTCCTTTGCCCCGGAATTTAATTCTTTCATTATTTTTTGCAATACAAAAAGAACGGTTGGTGACGACATATTACCATACTCTTTCAGAATTTGAAAACAGGGATCCATCTGGCCATTTGATAATCCCAGGCTTTTGTGCACAGACTCCAGGATCTTTTTTCCGCCAGGATGAATACACCAATGAGAAATATTGTCTTTGTCCAGGCTGGCGGCAGCTAATGCCCGGTTTACCAGGCCATCAAAGTCTTCTTCAATGAGATCAGCAATATACCCGCTCAGGGTCATCAGGAACCCTTTGGAAGAAAGCTCCCAGGCCATATCTTTTTTTCCTTTCAGCGCTACGGTTGAATAAAAATGATCTATAGACAGGCCGATTTGTTCTTCGTTGCCGGTTACCAAAATAGCCGCAGCGCCATCCGAAAACAACATACTGCTTGTCATGTTGTCAAATGTGTTTTCATTTTGGAAATGCAGTGTGCACAATTCTGTACAAACAATCAATACGTTTGCATTTTTATCTGCTTTGCAAAAGGCATCCGCAATTTTTAAGGCATGGATGGCGGCGTAGCACCCCATAAAATTTATAGAGGTTCGGAACGTAGTATTGGGTAATTGCAATAATTCTAAAAGTTCAAGATCAAGACCGGGGGCACTCATTCCTGTACAACTAACAGTGATGATATGCGTGATGGACTGGCTGGAAAAATTTTCTACACAATTTTCAATAGCTTTTAAAGAAAGCCCGGCAGCATGCTGATTATACCATTCCATTCGCAGCTCCAGGTTAGGAAAAGGTTCCAGGTTTTCTGTCGGGGGATAAAATTGCCAGGAAGAAGCAGGCAGGCTATAATCCGGGATCACTGAATACCGGGTATCGATCCCTCCTCTTCCATACAGGAACTTCAATTTTCGACGGTCCGTTTCATTGGGTGCATACACACGCTGCATGAATTGAAGGATGTCGTCCTGCTTATGTTTAAATTCAGGAACCGCGGTTCCGATAGATAATATTTTACTCAAAATAGTTCCAGGTTAACAAAATAATAAAGGCAGAATTTGTGCAAGCCGCTGCAATCCAGTTCATCTTCATTGTATTTTTGAAATTTGCTTCACTGTTATTCTTACTGACGGCTCTGAACCACTTCATAAAATAAACGATAACGGGCAAAAAAAAGATGCTAACAATCAATAATTTTTCACCTTCCTTCTTATTGATAAAGAATTGTGCCATCATCATCCAGGCAAAAAAATACAGTATGGCACAAAAAACAAATGTACCTGTATATCCAAGTTTGTAACTGATAGTCACCACGCCATCATCCAGGTCCTGCTGGTGCTGGTATATTTGAGTGAGGGGATAAAAACCGCCAATCAGTAATGCACTTATCATCATTCCCTGCCATGGGATATCTAAAGAGGGGAATTTATTGCTGCCGTAATAAACCAGGGCAAAGGTCAATGCCCCCTGGAATATAATGACGGTGAAGTAGCCGGTCAATGGGTATTTTTTTAACCTGATCCGCCGATAACTATACGCCTTTGAAGCGCCGATATATAAAGGCATTAAAAGCCCAAATAAAGGATCTACCAAAAAACCAAGCAGGAAAGCCGAAATGTCGAGCACGATGGTTGTAAAATATAACTGGCGTGATGCAGGTGGAGGTTTTTCAAGACCGCCTATGCTTTTGGTATCCTTGTCCATATAACTGTTATACCCGTTGCTGGCCGGATAAACAAGAAGGTGAAGGATCACAAAAATAAGAATCGCTTTGCCCCAGTTAATATCAGGTACCTGCGATAATGCAAAAAAATATAAAGGAGACAGGAAGATGGAAAAAGGTAACCGCAGCAATTTTATAGTGGAAGCAGAAAGCACCTGGATTGTTTCTTGTAAGTTAGGATTACTTGAACAACCAATAAAACATTTAAAAAATTATGGCAATATTGTTGATTAATATTAAATGCAATTTTTTTTATGCCAAAAAACTATAAAAAATAAACAAATGAAAAAGGTCTATTCAATTTTGATAGGGGTTATTTTTTTTGCAGCCTGCAACAATTCTGGTAATAGTAAAAATGAAAACGATACCGTTTCATTAGAACAAAATACAGACAGAAATAACCGCAATACTACCGTTTATGATTCTGGCGGCAGGAAACAGGATGGCGACACCAGTTCATACGAAAGAATGCCCACGAAAATGAATGACAGCATTTCCAGGTAATTATTTATTGCCTGCTAATAGCCAGGTACCGGCAACATTGTGAGTTCCTTCTATTATAATTTTATAAAAACCAGCGGGATATTTTTTAAGATCCACAACCGCTTTTTGTGACTGAAGCGGAATTTCTTTTATGAGGTAGTATGTATCTGAACCACCGGTTTTAAAATGATTGGTGGTTGTGATCCAAATTTTCACTTTCCCATTTTTTTCTCCGGCCTTCCAGGTGATGATGGCTTTTCCATTATTATATATAGCTGAAGGTTCTGACACCGATAATTTTCCAATAAGGGGAACTCCGTCTATTTCTTTTGATATAGCAGCCGGAATATGGATGCCCATAAATCGGGCAATAGTGGGCAATATATCCACTATTGAGCTCTGCTGATTTTTAAAACGATCATTCAGCTCTTTAGCATTCGTAACAATCCATCCGGTTTTTTCTCTGGCGGATTGTCCACCGTGGTGACGGCCGGTCGCGGAATCACGGCCATGGTCAGTTGTTATGATGATCAACCAGTCCTCATTAAAATTTTTTTCCCGGTATTCAATTGCATCATAAATACGACCCACCTGCATATCTGCATACTTAACGGCTTTATTAAATTCAGGGCTATCGCCATGTGCATGGCCCATATCATCTGTATATTCAAGATAAACCCAGGAGAGGTCAGGTGCATAGGTACGGATAGTTTGTGCCGCCTCATCCGTAATTCTTTCATCTATACGGTGCATAAAATCTCTGCGGGCATCATGCGGGTAATTCAGGGTATCCAACTCAAGTCCATCCAATTTGTAATCAAAGGAGATATTACCTGTTTCCGGCATTGCATCCCCGGTCAGTTTGGTGCGGTTGTCCTGCCAGGATGAAAAAATGCCGATCTTCTTTTGAGGATCTTGCATTTTAAGCAGGCGAAAGATAGTTGGGTAATTATAATTTGGAGAAACAATATCATTATCCTTTACATTATGTTTATTGATCCAGGTGCCTGTCAGAATACTGTTATACCCGACGGCCGAAATTGTAGGTGATTCGGAATATTTTCCTTTATCACCACCTACCAACGATCTGGCCATACCACCTGAGCCGGCAATTTTTTTTAAGTTGGGAAGATCGGATCCTTCAATAACATCGGCAGGTATGCCATCAACAATTATAAAGATGGCTTTCCGTGCTTTTGATTGTGCCAGCACTGTAAGGAATGTAAAAAGCAGGGAGAGGCTGAAGATAAATCGGATCATAATGGGGATGAATATTGCTTAATGCAAATAAAGATAATGAACATGTACAATTGATCCTGTTCATTAATTCTTTTAGAGAAAGAATATAATTATGTTGTGGAGGATTAAAAATTTCAGGATTAGCAGAATGGAAAAAGATATCAAATGCAAAAGAGGTTCCGGGAGAATGCACGTCCTGCTTTTCTTATGCCTCCTATTTTATATACATCCAAAGGCGCAGTACAAGTCCTTTATCAATTATGAAGCCCTGGAAGGAACCGTTGTGAAAATTATCGACGGTGATACTTTTGATTTACTGACCCGCCAGAAGAATATATATCGCATTCGGATGTATGGAATTGATAGTCCGGAGAGGAGACAGGATTATTATAAGGTGGCTAAAGACGCATTAGCAGGTTATATTTTCAATAAAGAAATAAAACTGGTTTCAAAAGGCCGCGACCGAAACAAGCGGATCATTGCTATTGCTTGTTGCGATGATAAAAATATCAACCTGGCCATGGTAAGAAATGGATATGCCTGGCATTTTAAAAAATATTCTTCAGATAAAACGTATGCTGATGCAGAAAAAAAAGCCCGTATGGGTAAAAGGGGATTATGGCAAAGCAAAAATCCGCTAGCTCCCTGGGAATTCAGAAAAAAAAGGCAAAGCCCCGTAAAAAAGACGAAGACCGTTTTTTCGTAACATAAAATAAACCATAAATTTTTTTTGTATAGTAAGCCATCCGGAAGCCTAATCAAGACGGGATTCAGAAAAATAATTTTCATGCTATTATACATTTAAACAGAAATATGTATTTGAATAAATAATCAACTCCGCTTTAATTGATATATTCAATATCTTTTTTTTACCTTTTGGGTCTCAATAGCAACCTTATCCTGATATTATTTTTTATAAAGATCTTACCGACACTAAACGAGGAGAAGAAATGGAACAGGCTAAAGATCAAAATGACAAGGCTGGCTTTGATGATTTATTCCGCGAATATTTTAAACCTCTTTGTGCTTATTGCCAGTACCGGTTTGGATTAAGCCTGGACGAATCAAAGGATGCAGTGCATGCCGGGTTCATCAAATTACTGGAATCGAAGGAAAATCTTATCTCTAAACTTTCAGGCCGTGCATATTTGTACAAGGTCATAACCAATATATGCCTGGATATGATCAGGCATGATATGGTAAAAAAGAAACATGAACATTTTGTGCTATCAGCAACCGATGCCGGGTGGAATGAAGATAAAGTGGCAGAATTTAAAGAATTGCAGTCTGATATCAATAAGGCAACAGGAGAATTACCGGAGCAAATGCGGAAAGTGTTTGAACTTTCCAGGTTTGAAGGCCTGAAATATGCTGAAATTGCCAGCCAGCTGAATATTTCCGTCAAAACCGTTGAAACACAAATGAGCCGGGCCTTAGCAAAGCTGAGGATTCATCTTTCTTCTTACCTGCAACTTTTCTGGTTTGTGATGCTGATTCAGCATTACTTTAAAATTTATTTTTTTTAGTTGTAGGGGTAAAAACTTCTTAGTACGTATTAATAATTAGTGCATGAAAGACAAAAATGAAATGGAAAGGCTGTTTGTATCATATTTATTAAAAGAATTAAATACCGGGGAGGAAGAATTTTTGGTCAGGACGATGGAGAATGATGAACATGTACGACTACAATTTGAGGATTTTCAAAAGGTTTGGGCTTTGTTAGGAATAAAACAAGCTGTAGATACTATAGATATAAATGCTGAAAGAAGGCACCTGGAGCGGATAATTCAGTCAAGATCCATCAATTCAATTCCTGCTGAACCTATTCAGGAATTGTATGCAGGGGATATAGAAGACCAAAAGAAATCAAAGATTTTCAGCATACTAAGAAAGGTTGCCGTCGCAGCATCTGTTTTGTTTTTATTGGGAATGTTCTACTTATTATATCCGTCTGATAAGGAAAAGAACACGGATGTGGCCATTGAAGAGCCGGCTGAAGTAAATCCAATGGCTTTTGTACGGAATGAGAAAAATAATTCAGGAAAAACCAAAACCATACAATTAGAGGACGGTTCCCGAATAATACTTTGGGATCAGAGTGAAATAAGTTTTGCAGAACCCTTTGAAGATAATAAAAGAGACATTCAGCTAAAGGGAAAAGCTTCTTTTAAAGTGTTTAAAGATAAATCCAGACCCTTCACCGTATTTAGTGGTGAGCTGTCTACGACGGCTTTAGGCACTGAATTTACGGTAACCAATTTTGAAAAAGACCAACTGATCACAGTGCGGTTAACAGAAGGGCGTGTGATGGTAAATACAACGGGGGGAACCAATACAAAATTGAATAAACCTTTTTATTTGGTTCCCGGCCAGGAGTTATTATATAATAAAAAAAATGGCACAGCCAGGATCAGAAATTATAAAACAGTGAGTGGGGCGCCAAGGGAATCAGCCAGGAAAAAAATCGATTCATCTTATGATAATCCCTCTATCCCGAAGTACACAAAAGGGTCCTGGTATATGTTCAACAACCAATCCCTTCCTGATATTTTTGATCAGCTGGAGAAGATGTTCGGAACACAAATCGATTACAAACGGAAGGATGTTCAAAAATTATATTTTATTGGCCGTTTTGATAAATCGGATTCATTAGAATATATATTAAAGAATATCACAAGGATCAATAAGCTTACCCTAAGAAAAGAAAAAGATAAATTTATTATTAGTAAATAAAAAAGTTTTTTAAGAAAAGTACGATTGCTCCCGGCTCTGATTTATAAAAGGAAATGGTTATATAAACCGGGTTATATAACTATTCTTCATCTTTATTAAAAGCTGCTATATGAGATTTAACAACCTTAAGTCAAGAGGATTGCTTTTTACCCTCTTATTCATTTTTTCTGTTTTCAAATCACCAGAGGTTTATGCGCAGGAGGTGACCAGCCTCGTAAAAGGTTTGGTGCAAGACTTGCACAGTGCACCTGTTTCCGGCGCTTCAATTGTTATCCGGAATACCAGGAACAATTTCACTTCCGGTACAACTACCGATGAGGCTGGAAATTTTTCATTTGCCCGCATTCCTTCCGGCGGACCTTATTCATTTATTTTTTCTGCAGTAGGTTACGAAACGCAAGTGTTATCTGGCTATAACATTAAAGAAGAGGTCACCCTTTCTTTGATGATTAAAATGAGAGACAGCATTACTATGCTGAACCAGGTAGTGGTAGTGGGTTACGGCACGCAGAAAAGGAAAGATTTGACAGGATCTGTTTCTTCGGTAGATGGTGACAAAATCAAAGACCTCGCATTAACCCGCGTGGACCAGGCCTTACTTGGAAAACTCGCCGGCGTCCAGGTAAAACCCAGTTCCGGAGAGCCTGGAGCTCCGCCTCAAATTAGAATAAGAGGTGTGGGTAGCATATCTGCAGCCAGCGATCCTTTATATGTAGTGGATGGTGTGCCGCTGTCAAGTATTCAAATGCTTAATCCCAATGATATTGAAACCATCGATGTGTTGAAAGATGCCTCGGCTACAGCTATTTACGGATCCAGGGGTTCAAATGGTGTAGTACTTATTGCAACCAAAAGAGGAAAGACCGGCAAGCCGGTTATCAGTTTTGACACGTATACGGGCTATCAAAAAATTGCCAAGGTTCCGGAATACCAGACTGGATTGGAAGAAGCACAGCATTATTTTGATGGCATAAGAAACAGGAATCTGGATGAAGGAAATGATGTGTCCGGAGATCCTTTAAAATGGAAACAAGCAGTTCCTATTACTGTTTTACAGGTGTTGAGAGGAGAAACGCCTACTATGCCCGGCACCACATTGGATTTTAAAGATCACGTGTATGAAGTTTTGCAAACCGCACCACAGCAACAATACCAATTGACAGCCAGGGGAGGTACTGATAATGTGAAATATTCTTTGAGCGGAGAATACCTTACCCAGGACGGTATTGTCATCAATACAAACTATAAAAGATATTCTGCCCGTGCCAATATGGATATTAAAGTGTCCAATCGGTTATTGGTTAGGATGAACCTGAATCCATTTTTTACGGATAAAACAAATATAGGAGGTCCGGGATCAGATGAAATTGGAAGTAATGGAAGCAGGGGATCGGATATAATTTATAATGCCATTCAAATTCCCATGTATTATAGTTTATTAAATCCTGATGGATCCTATTTTGCTTTTGGGGATGGTTTGGATGCCGTAGTTTCAACGCAAAACCCGTTGGCGCTTGCCAGGGAAGTGCAGGGAAGACAAAGGGCGATGGGCTTCTTAGGAAACATAAATGCTGAATATACCATCATTGATAATTTAAAATTGAATGTGCTGGTAGGAGTAAATATGCTCAACATAAAGGGCATGAACTTTAAACCCAGGCTGGCGGCTTTTAATAATAACCCGGCGATTGGAACAGATAATGCTTCCTTTTCAGGTAATTGGCTAACAGAAACAACGCTCAACTACAGCAAGGTGTTCAAAAGACATTCTGTTGCTGCTTTGGCGGGGTTTACCAGCCAGGAGGAAACCTTTGAATCAAATTATCTCACCAGTGACCGGTTTCCCAATAATCTGGTACCTACTTTAAGTGCGGTAAGCGGAATCATTACAGCGGGTTCATCCGACAGTTATAAGTGGGCATTGATCTCCTACCTGGGAAGGGTTAACTATAATTTCGACGGGAAATATTACCTGACAGCTTCCATCCGTACGGATGGCTCTTCTCGTTTTGGCAGTGAAAATAAATACGGCATTTTTCCTTCTGCTGCTGTGGCCTGGCGTGTTTCAGATGAGCCATTTTTGAAAAATGTTCAGTTTATTAACGATTTGAAAATAAGAGCCAGCTATGGTGAAACGGGAAACAACAATATTGGTAATTACGAACAGTATGCTACCATCAATTATGAAAAATATACTTTAGGTGGTGCTGCTGTTGGTGGATATGCGCCGGGAAGATTGGCCAATCCATCGCTCACCTGGGAAAAACAAAAATCATTTAATGGCGGCGTGGATGTAAAGCTGCTCAATAACAGGCTTTCTTTTTCAGTTGATCATTTCCAGGCAAGAAATACGGACCTGTTGCTAAATGTAAACGTTCCTGCAATTCTCGGGTTTAGCACTGCTCTAAAGAACATCGGAGAAGTAAAGAATACCGGTTGGGAATTTGTAGTGAGCACCGTAAATTTCAAAAACAGGTTTCAATGGACTACAGACTTTAACCTGTCTACTATAAAAGGTGAAGTAATAAAGCTGGGCCCTTCAGGAGATCCGATCATTAACGGAGGAAATATAACCATGATCGGCCAGCCGGTGGGGATGTTTTTTGGATGGATCTCTGATGGTATTTTTAAGAATGCAGCAGAGCTTGCCCAGGGGCCCATTTTCAACCCGGGAGCCCGTGATAAATCACGAGTGGGCGACGTAAGATTCAGAGATATCAGTGGTCCCGATGGAAAACCCGATGGCATCATTAATAGTTTTGATAAAACAATTATTGGTTCTCCTTATCCTGATTTTTATTACGGCATGACCAACAACTTTAAATATGATAATTTTAGCCTGAGCATCAGTCTCCAGGGTACAGAAGGAAATAAAGTTATTGCATTGGAGCGGGGTCAGTCTGCCAATAATCGCGGTAGATTCCGGCAATTATCCATCATGAATGATTACTGGAAATCGGAGCAGGAGCCTGGCAACGGATGGGCGCCAAGGCCAAACGATACACCAACAGGAAACTGGAGAGGTACCTATAGTACTCTTTGGCTCGATGATGCTTCTTACCTGCGGATCAACAATATTACTTTAGGTTATGTATTGCCTGAAAAATGGATCAGCAAAGCGCATCTGAATTTTGCCCGCTTTTATATAAGCGCAAATAATCCATTTCTTATAACCGATTATGTTGGGTTCAATCCGGATATAAGCCGAAACAGTAACCCGCTTACTCCCGGCAATGCAAACTATGACTATCCTCTTTCCAAGAGCATTGTTTTTGGACTTAACCTTTCTTTCTAAAAAAATGAATCAAAATAAAATTATGATCATCATGAAAAAAATATTTTACATAGGAGTAACAGCCTTCCTGGTTGTAATGACCTCCTGTAAAAAAAGTTTTATTGAGCTGCAACCCATCTCTACCGTGAGTACGGATGCGCTGTATAAAACAGATAAAGATTTTAAAGATGCCGCTATTGGTATTTACGGGCTTTATCAAAACCAGTATCAGAACATGTGGCTATTTGGCGATATGCGTGGGGACGACTCCTGGGATGAGCTGGTAAAGAATACGGCGGCCTTTATGGACAACTTCACTATTAATAATGATGACCCTGTTATCAGAAGCACCTGGTTAAATTATTACAATATAATCAACAGAGCCAATAGCCTGATCACCAACATTGAAGGTGCAGATGTGAATGTTGTTAAGAACAGGGATATCTATGCCGGGGAAGCAAAATTTCTCCGGGCCCTTGCCTATTTTGACCTGGTACGAATTTATGGTGATGTTCCCATGGTTACCTCGCTCCTGACTATTGAGCAAGGGTACAAAACACCACGTGAAAAAGTGGCAAAGATTTATGAGGATGTAATTATAAAAGATTTGCTCTACGCCGAATCTGTTTTGCCGGCGAAATTTACAGGGTCAGACGTGGGCCGGGTTACTAAAGGTGCCGCGAAGTCATTGTTGGGCAAAGTATATTTAACCGTAAAGGATTTCGCAAAAGCAGAAGCCAAATTGATGGAAGTAACCACCATGGGTTATTCGCTTTTACCAAAGTATACGGATTTGTTTGACTATACTAAGGATGAACACCATAGTGAATATATTTTTGATATAGAATATGAACAGGGGTTAGGAGAAGGAAATTGCTTTACTACAAATTTTTCTCCCAAAGATCCTGCAACGGCAGCCTTTTATGGAGTAACGGGTGGTCAAAACGGAAACAATAACCCTCCCCGCTCCTTGTTTGCCATATTTCCTCCGGGAGATCAAAGAAAAGATATTACCGCAGCGGATGGATTTACAGATAATAACGGCGTATTTCATCCATTACTGCCCACCTCCAATGATGTGCAGACCTACACAAAAAAATACATGGTTAAGCTATTGGCCAGCTGCGACAGCAGGGCTAACTGGAAAGTAATTCGCTATGCAGATGTATTATTAATGCTGGCAGAGGCAATGAATGAAAATGGCAAAACAGTTGAAGCATTAAATTATTTAAATTTAGTAAGAGTGAGAGCAGGCTTGCAGGGCTATTCCGGATTAAC
>JBGTNK010000043.1:0-3467 GCA_041743125.1 Chitinophagaceae bacterium | reverse complement strand
CTTTAAGCGGTACCAAACTGTTTTAGCTCCTTTATTATTAATAGCCGGATCGGTAAAACGGTAATCATGAATGCCGGGTCTGCTGGCAGCAGCCACTTTGCCGATAGCTTTGTATGAACTACCATCTAAACTTCTTTCTACAATAAATTCCAGGGTATTTAATTCATTTTCGGTTTTCCAGTTAAGTAAGGCATCATTGTTTTGAAGCCTGCCGGAAAATTCTAACAAAGTCAAAGGCAAAACTGCGCTGGCTTTGCTTGCAAAATAAAACGTTGAAAAATTGGAGACAGTGGCAGACAATACGTAATCAGTTCCCCAGGCGGTAGCAGTAGTTACAACATGGCTTGCCTTTTTGGCAATATTACCTTCACAATGATCATCATTTTTAAATATGGCCAGGTCATTAACCGAATTGATACCTGAATGTGTGCCAAGGGAATTGAAAGCATTTTTAATAGTGTTCAATTCCGTTTCCCTGATATAAATTCGTATGTTAACAGGGGTGACAGGTTGAAATTGAGGAGTGATAGTGATATTCCTGTCAAGATAAAGGCGGTGAGTTCCATCTTCCCGGATAGGATTATTATTTATAAACAATGAAGCGGTAATATTGCCCAGGTTGTTCCCATTAGCTCTTATTTCGGCAATGGCGTACCCATGCTCATCTGTAATAGGTATCCATTCATCATTATCTTTTTCGTTAATTACTGCACTATTATAATTTTGACAAGTACCTGGCATTCCTACAGATACTTCAATCGGTACCAGTGTTAATTCATTTTTTGCGGTTGGATTTCTGCCATTTGCACCGGTAAAATCAGATGTTTTTATATATACATTAGTAGCAGGATCCCACTCAAAGATAGTTCCCAAATTTGCAGATCCTCCGTTTCTTGTCATGCCATAAAACTTTTTGTTATTCAATATTAGACTGCTGATCGGATTTCCTCCATCGTTTAGATTCAAATCATATTTTTTTGTATAAATGTTGGACTCAGGATCCCATTCATAGATAACGCCTAAATTATTATTGCCACCAGCTGCCGTCATTCCATAGAGTTTATCTTTATACAGTACCATAGATCCTATCGGGGTACTGCCATTTGCAACTTCAAGGTTATACCGCTCCAAATAAGTGGTAGATACCGGGTCATATTCAAAAATCAATCCCGCATTGTTAATTCCACCATTGGCTGTTCCGTATATTTTCCCATTTTTTTCAACCAATCCATCTCCGTCATTATTAGTTATGGGTGTGATAAGCCCTGAAGTAAATTGATTTGGTATAGGGTCATATTTAAATAATCCATTGTTATAACTATTTCGAATGCTGCCAAATAAAACATTATTAGCTAATAACAGGCTGCCTGTATTGCCATAACTGGCATAAAATAATTTCTGGGTAAAGTTGTTCGTAGCATGATCCCATTCAAATATATGACTCTGGGGATGAGGTCCCCCTGCAAGGATTATATAGTAACTTAACCCATAAAATTTTCCATTTGTAAAAGTCAATTTCCCACTCGGATATCGAGGGGTGGGCGAATATAGGTCCATGGCAACATTTCCTTCAAAATCATGCTTTTTGGCAATTTTATTTGTATGAAAATCCCATTCAAAAATGGAACCCAAACCATCAAATCCTCCTTTTGAAGTAATTCCATATAAATGATTTTGATGAAGGGTAAAACTGTTTGTGGAAGCTCCAAAACTTACATCATTAAAATTTATTCTTTTAGTATAAGAATTTGTTGCTGGATCCACCTCGAAAATGACTCCATTATCAGTGCTTCCTCCAGCAGAGGTCATGCCATAAAGCTTTCCATTTTTTTCCACCATAGTTCCATAAGGCCTTTCCCCGTTAAAAGTATTATTAGTATTAGCTCGTACAGTATAAGGGTATATTGAAGTAAATACATCAGCGGAAAGATCATATTCAAATTGACCTGCGAAATATTTTCCGTTACTTATATATTCTGAACTAAAAGCTCCATATAATTTACCATTATAGTGCAACAAATTTCCCCTTGGATGGCCATATCCATCAAAGCGATACCTGATTGCAAGAGTATTATCGGTTGGGTTCCATTCAAAAATATTTCCATCTCTTGAAGCTCCATTACCTGGAGGGCGTCCAAGCGTTAACCCATAAAATTTCTCGTTTAACAATATAAGACTACCATAGGAGTTTCCTGAGCTTTCCATGGTAAAGTCATAGTGTTTGGTGTAAGTATCAGAATTTGGATTCCAATCAAAAATAACCCCATAATTATTAATACCTCCTTTTGATGTCATACCATACATCTTTCCATCCTTTATAGTGAGATTTCCATACGCATGTTCGCCACCTATTCCATCAAAATCATATTTCTTTGTATAGTTATTTGTTGTAGGGTTCCATTCAAATAGGACTCCCTTATTGATAATACCTCCTGAATGTGTCAAACCATAAAACCTACCAAGATGGTAGAGAAGGCTTCCGTATGGGTTGCTTCCTCCAGTCCCATCAAAATCATATTTTTTTAAATAGATATTAGTAGCTGGGTCCCATTCAAAAATGACTCCTCTGTCATTAGCCCCACCAAACAAAGTCATACCATACAGCTTGTCATTTAGAACAACCAAACTGCCATGGGGATTGATGCCGTTGGCGAGTTCGAAATCATATTTTTTTATGTAAATATTTGTAACCGGATCCCACTCAAAAATTACTCCTGAATTGTAAATACCTCCTTGGGAGGTCATAGCATAAAATTTTCCGTTATAATCTGTCAACTGATTATACATGGGAGTAGCTCCGGCATTCGATTGGGGAAAGGAATACACGGGATGAATATTTCTTCCCTGTCCATCCGTTTTGAAGATGGCTCCAATATCATCAGTTCCTCCCTGGGATGTCATTCCCCAAATTTGGTAAATGCCCTGGCCTGACCCTTGAATCATAATTAAATTAAAGACGACAACAAATGACGTGATGTAAATTCCTCTTTTCATAACAAAGGTTTAATGGTTATTTGGAATATCACGGGGTGATTGTTATAAAATGCAAGTTTTGATTGGGTAACAATTTTAGGTAAACTTCAGCTTTCATTAGAAGTAATAGCTTGAAGGCATTATTTATAATGCAAGTAAATTTTGAGTAGAGCCAGAAAAAAAGAGGGCAGATAATTTGGTTTAACCCAGGAATAAATAGTAGCCTCCAGCGTAATTGGAATTTTGCGATGGGAATTAAATGTAGATTAAAAAATCGTTATACCAAAAAATTTAATCATAGTCTGGTTAAAAGTACCGGGAATTCTTCATGCATTCCCGGTACTGTCATTTTTTTCTTATTGTTTCACAAACTGTATCCA
Organism: Chitinophagaceae bacterium; assembly: GCA_041743125.1. Taxonomy (GTDB): domain Bacteria; phylum Bacteroidota; class Bacteroidia; order Chitinophagales; family Chitinophagaceae; genus Terrimonas_B. The sequence goes on along the minus strand of JBGTNK010000043.1, from coordinate 114 downwards.
CTTATTAATGGTATTTCCTTTTATGCTCAGGTAATAGACACCTGTGGCTATAGAGGTTACATCAATCGACATATTATTGTTGCCGGCAGTAATTTGTTTTGATTGCTGGTAAAT
>JBGTNK010000042.1:0-26738 GCA_041743125.1 Chitinophagaceae bacterium | reverse complement strand
TTATACATATGAGGGTACCAATAGAGAACGGATTAGGTTTTATCAACCAGGGTATCAGATTCTATTAAGCTCCCTGCTGCTTATTGGAACAGAGGTTGTTGTACTTGTAAAAGAGCGTTAGCGAATATTAAATTTTCCGATGGCTGTTTCTTCATCTCCACAGAATACATGATAAACATAATTTCCTCTTGCAAGGCCTGTTAATTTTTCGTGATCTCCTTCTTCCATTTTATAATGCTTTATCAAGGTACCCTGCAAGTCAAAAACAAAAAAATCGATTGTCATTCCATCATTATCTTTTGCCACTACATGCATCGTTCTTTTTAATACATCAGGATAAATTTTCACAGCATGATTATTCCTGGACGAATAGTTTGATACTTTTTTTGTTAAGTGGTCTTTTCCAGGTTTATCAGCATTTATTATTGTATGCGGTTGAATAGCCATCACACTAAAATAAATGACCGCTGTAATTGATAAAGTAATTTTTGAGTTCATAAAGGTTAGGTATATTATATCTTTTCTTTTTTCAATTTAGCATCAATAAAATACCGGGCATCTCATTTGACGTCTTGCCATACTGTTTGGATCATTCCCGTTTAACCTCCAGCCAAACCGAAGAATGGTGGAAAAGAATGCATCATTGTCAGTTGGGTCGCCGCGTTGTTCATTCACATAGGGCCTGGAACCTGGTCCTACCACTCCGCGATAATATAATCTTCTTGCCTTGGCCATATCTGCCGGTGGCAGTGCATTGAAAATGATGGGATCAGGGTAAGTAGTGCTAACATCATCCACGTAGTCTGTGAATAATTGCCGGTGCAATATTTCCATACCTACATACATATTTTCTTTTATAAAATATTTAAATCCTATGCCCATTGGAATTTCAGCCTGGATAAGTTTATAATCTTTCTTTCCGGGGATCAGTCCTTGTCCTTCCAGGTGAAGTGGTTGTAACTCTACCCATTGACCATCGAGTTTTGCTTTGGGGTTAAACTTATAAACTCCGGCGCCGATTAGTCCATAAGGGCGCAGTTTACCCTGCAAACCATCATAACGCTCAAAGAAAACAGTTGGATAAATTTCAGCGGCAACATATGCCTCAAGCATGGAAGATTTGAAACTCAAATTTCTTTTTATACGTGAAGTTTCCCGGCCACCTTTATTTGGAGCTTGTGCATCATCGCCTTCCACTACTCCCTGGTTCAATGCCACACGAAATCCTAGCCATTCGGCAGGATAATAATTTACAAATAATGTTTTTGATATTTTAGTTAGTGGAAAGTCAACATCTTTTAAAAAGTCTCTGCCGATTCCCGCACTTCCTCCCAGGTCACCTAAAAAAAACATAGGTCCAAATCCGAAGCCTGCTTCAAATTTACCATTACCCGTTGTGATGGATTGAGAGTAAGAATTGCTTGTAAATAAATGAAGGGATACTAACAGTGCAAGAATATGCACAGCAGAGGCTACTTTGTTTTTCATAAGATTCAGATTACTGGTTTCTTCTATTGGATATCGGGAACAAAATAGAAAAAGAAAAATGGTAGGAAAGAATATTCGGAAGTATTTTTTAAATCTTTAATGGATAAATTGCCATTCTACTTAGGATATTTACGAAACGATCTTATGGTTTTACCATTTCGATGTGTGGTATACCATCCTCCTCATATACGTTGCCTGCTGGTACAAAGCCGAATGATTCATAAAATTTTTCCAGGTAACATTGCGCACCCAATTTGATGGGTGTTTTCCCATATAACTTATTTATTTCCTCAATACTTTTTGTCATTAGCTGCTTTCCCACACCCGTTCTCCTGGCGGTGCCTGAAGTAACTACCCTTCCTATGGAAGCTTCCTTATAAGATACTCCTGGCGGTACCAGCCTTGTGTAAGCCTGGAGCATATCATTGTGCCAGCCCATGAGATGAAAACAATATGGATCCTTGTTATCCATATCCTGGAATATACAAGCTTGCTCAATAACAAAAACTTCCGTTCTTAAGCGGAGGATAGAATATAATTCTTTCGGAGTCAGGTCATCAAAAGATTTTAAAATCCAGGTCATGAATAAATAAATAAATTTTTATTTCAGTAAAATTAAAAAGCATTATTAATTGGCCGCTGGTATGGATATGACTGGCAAACTTTCGTTTCCCCGGTCACTAACAGACTGCACAGCAAAAAAATAATTGTCTTTTGAATAAGGGAGATCCATTTTTGTATCCGGCGTAAAAATTTTCTTTTGCCATACAGGACTAGTAGTTTCTCGTATCATCAAATAGTAACCCTTTGTAATTCCGGTAGCTGGCGCTTTCCATTTGATAGAAGAAAAGTTGGTTAGCCGGTTTGTTTCAATAACTACTTCCTGCGGTATGGGGGGTGATTTGGCCAGGTTAGCGAGGTTGGCCAAATTCATTGCCGTATTCTTACGCATATATTCATAATCCATGAATTCAGGCAAATCCCCATATTGAATACCCTTCTCCATTCTTACATCCTGGTGCTGATGATAATAATTTTCATTCATTTCTGTCATCCTTACGGCTGCATAGCCGCGATTAACAAAGGGGGTGTGGTCGCCACCACGAAGAAAGCGGTCATTGCGATAGATCATAACCACCTCCAGGTTATCAACATATCGTTCTCCAATTTCTTTTACATAACGGGCAAGTTGCCTCGGCTTACCATCATTTTCAAGTCCAAAGCGGCGGATGTCAGACAGTACATTGCCTGTATCCTGAATAGAAAAGCTTTCACTAAATACCCGCAGCTTTGTATTATTAATAATATTGGTTTCGTTGCTATTATTGCTGCCAATAATATCATTATTTAAAATAGCCTCTATTTTCCAATCTTCCTTTTTTGCTTTTCCGGCCATAAAATTAGCTCCCAACAAACCTTGCTCCTCCCCGCTGAATGCTACGAACATGATCGTTGACGGGAAGGAATATTTACTCATAATCCTGGCGCATTCTAATACAGCGGCCACCCCGCTTGCATCATCATTTGCTCCGGGAGCATCTCCTGACCTGTCCATCACCCGGCTGCATATATTGTCAATATGGCTACTGATAATAAAAATTCTTTTATCATTTGGGTTTGTTCCCTTTAAAGTGGCGATTACATTACCTAATAAAAGTGTAGTATCAACCCGCCGGCCATCTGGTTGTAAAGTAACAGTGTCAATTATAGATGTCAATCGTCCGTTGGAATGTTTAGCCAGGTCTTGGAAGCGGTTCAATAACCAATGGCGGGCGGCACCAATTCCTCTTTTAGGATCGGACTGTGTGCTTAACGTGTTCCTTGTGCCAAAACTCACTAATTTTCTTACATACTTCTCCAATGAATCTTTGGATACCTCGCTGACCATCTTTTCTATTTGGGGATCACGGCTTATTATGGATGGTTGTGCCTGACTCACTATTGATGTCAACATGAAGCCTAATAAAATTCTCACTATTCTCATACCTGAAATGGGTTTTTATAATAGAATTGGTGAATATATTAAAGTAAGCTTTAAGAAAAGCTTCATTAATAATTAATAAAATATAATGGGAATAAATTTTATTATCCAGGATAGAGATGGAACGGGGTGCTTTATTTTTTGCTTTCAAAAAACGAGAATATTAGCTCTGAAAAGGTGTATCAAAATCGAACACCTGTTGTATCATAAACGACCGTCTTCGTAGTAAATCTATGTACTAAATTCCTCATAATTAAATCATTGAGTAACTGGCATGTTTATAACCCTATTTGAGTCACAATCCCTATTTTTCTACCTGCTGTAACGGGAAGTGTTTACAGTCGTGTAAAATAAAGGGACAATTAAATCATTAAAGTATTACCAGGTGGATCGGGTTATTGCAAAAAAAAGATGGAGTAAAAAACGGCTGCTTACCATAGCTGCTATTTTGGGCGTGGTTAGTTTAATAGCAGCCAGTTATTATTTTACTTCAGGCAAAAGCAGGTTGAATGTTGACACAGAACGGATCTCTATTAGTGAAGTTAAGTCCGGCCCGTTCCAGGAAACGATCCCGGTAAATGGTGTTGTTTTACCAATAACGTCCATCTACCTTGATGCGGTGGAAGGGGGCCGGGTGGAAGAAAAATATGTTGACGACGGCGCTACCATGAAAAAGGGTGAACCCATACTGCGTTTATCAAATACAGATCTTGAACTAAGCCTGGTAAACCAGGAAACATCTGTTTATAACTTGCTTACTCAAATGCAGATATCCCAAAATGCAGCCCGGCAAAATACAATTGGTAAATTAAACCAGGGAACCGATGTAGAAAGCTTGCTCAAAGAAGCGGAAAGGATTTACAATCTAAACAAAAAGCTTTACCAGCAAAAAGTTATTGGGCTGCAGGAATTTAAGCAATCAGAAAATAATTATAATTACCAGGTTGAGAAAAAAAGACTGGCAGACCAGGTCCTGAAACAAGATTCTATTTCTGTGAAGCAGGAACTAAACCAGGCCAGTCAATCCTATGAAAGAACACAAAACGCTTTAAATGTCATGCGTAAGAAAGTGGGTGACCTTGTAGTCAGAGCTCCCGTGGACGGACAATTGACATCTCTCGATGCAGAAATAGGGCAATCAAAAAATAAAGGTGAAAGATTGGGACAGATTGATGTACTCAGTGGGTTTAAAGTGAGGGTAGATGTTGACGAACACTATATATCACGGATATACACCGGGTTGTTAGGTTCATTCACGTTTGCCGGCAAAGATTATAAATTAAAAATCAAAAAAGTTTATACGCAGGTTACGAATGGCCGCTTCCAGGTTGATATGGAGTTTGAAGGGGATGTGCCGCAAGGAATTCGCCGTGGGCAGACATTGCAGATACGCCTTGCATTCAGCGATGAAGTTCAGGCTTTGCAGGTAGCCAAAGGCGGCTTCTATCAACAAACCGGGGGAAACTGGATATTTAAAGTAAGTGAAGATGGTAAAACCGCTTATAAAGTAGATATCCAGTTAGGTCGGCAAAATCCTGACTTTTATGAAGTACTGGAAGGTTTGAAAGTGGGAGACAAAGTAGTCACTTCCAGTTATGAAAATTATGGAAACATGCAGGAACTTGTTTTAAAAAAATAGAAAGGAATTAATTGGCTGCTTGTCCGGACTACACCAAAGGCTCAGAAAAATTTAATAACCCATGAAAGACCATAAACCTTAACATTCACTTTAAATAACCTGGTTATGACAAAGAAATTTTTTTACCTGGTGGCGATTGTTTTTTGCCTGGGGATATCTTCATCTGCAAAACAAGTGAGTATGTTTTGTATTAAAGAAAACAAGTTGAATTCAACATCATGTATAAAGAAGGAAAAACCTGTTGAGAAAAAAATAGCAACTATTGCAGGACGGCCTTTCCATTTTTATTTATTAAATATATAACCATTCCATTTTTTTCATAAATAAACTACCATGATTAATATTTCAAACCTGGAAAAGATTTACCGCACAGAAGAAGTAGAAACCGTTGCACTTAATAAACTATCCTTTGAAGTAAAAGAAGGAGAATTTGTAGCGGTAATGGGTCCTTCAGGATGTGGCAAATCAACCTTGCTGAATATCGTTGGCCTCCTGGATGATCCGGACTCAGGAAGTTTTTTGTTTAACGGAATTGAAGTAGCCAAATTCAACGAACGCAAAAGAGCTGACTTACGGAAGAGAAATATCGGTTTTGTTTTCCAGAGTTTTAACCTCATTGATGAATTGACCGTATTTGAAAACGTGGAGCTGCCACTAATTTATACAGGTGTAAAATCACCCGACCGAAAAAAAAGAGTAGAAGAAGTGCTGGATAAAATGCAGATTATGCACCGGCGTAATCATTATCCTCAACAATTATCAGGTGGACAGCAGCAGCGTGTTGCTGTAGCCAGGGCCGTGGTAAACAAACCCAAATTAATACTGGCCGATGAACCTACCGGTAACCTGGATTCATCAAACGGAAACGAAGTGATGCAGCTATTAACGGACCTGAACGAACAGGGGACCACCGTCATTATGGTCACCCACTCCGAGCATGATGCCCGCTATAGCCATCGCATTGTAAGGATGCTGGATGGGCAAGCTGTGCTGGAAAATATAATGGTATAAATAATTGCCTCTTATCAGGCTTACTTATTGGGCTGTTCACTTTCGTATAATATCATTTAATTCAAAAAGTATTGCCATGATCAGGAACTACTTTAAAATTGCGCTGCGCAATATTACCCGGCATAAGTTTATTTCTTTCGTCAATCTTTTTGGATTAACGGTAGGCCTTACCTGTTGTCTCCTGATACTATCATATATTTTGCATGAATTGAGTTACGATAAATACCAACCCAATGCATCAAGGGTATACAGGATCACCCGAAGTTTCAATAACCCTCAAACCGGCGCCCAGTCATTAAATCTAAGCACTATTGCTCCAGCCTTCGGTCCTTATTTATTAAACGATTTTAAGGAGATCGAAAGCATGACACGGTTGTTATCCAACCGGTCAACCACGATAAAGTATGGTGATAAGATGCTGAATGAACAGGATGTGTATTTTGCAGATGATAAATTTTTTGATTTTTTTAAAACGGATGTAATAAAAGGAAATCCTCAAAAAGGATTGGCCGACCCTTATTCAGTGATGATGACTGAAGAAACGGCGAAAAAATATTTTGCTGATGAAGATCCGATGAATAAAGTGGTTCGCATTAACATGGGAACTTATTTTGATTTTAAAATTACGGGTATTTACAAACCCCTTCCTGCTAATACTCATTTGCATCCAGGCATCCTGATTTCTTTGCCAACACTTAATGATTCTGTTATATACGGGGCTGAAAATATGAGGACAAGTTTCGGAAATAACTCCTTCTTTACTTATATCCGTTTACCTGAAAGTTATGATCCCGCTAATCTGGAAAAACAATTTCCGGCTTTTGTTGACAGAATAATGCCGGTGCAGGGAAATAACAACTTTAAACCTTCCCAGGGAACAAAACTCTCCCTCCAGAAGCTTACTGATATCCACCTTACATCACACACGGACTACGAAGCCGAAGAAAATGGTGATATAAAAAGAGTTTATATTTTTTCTGCCATTGCCCTTTTTATATTATTGATCGCATGTATTAATTATATGAACCTGTCCACGGCAAGGTCAGCGTTGCGGGCAAGGGAAATCGGGATCAGAAAAACCGTAGGGGCAGAAAGAAAGGAGATCATGATACAATTCCTGAGTGAGTCCATACTGGTATCCTGGATAGCCATGCTATTTGCTTTTGGATTAACCTGGTTGTGTATGCCCTTACTCAACAGTTTATCCGGACAACAATTGAGTTTATCTATTTTATTAAAGTGGCAGATCATTGTATCTGTAATGCTGACACCTTTTGTAGTTGGTATCATTTCTGGTCTTTATCCTTCAATTTTCATGTCCTCGTTTCAACCCGTCAATGTACTTAAAGGCCTGGTGAAGGGCGGCGGGTTATCGTTTCGAAAAGTACTGGTGGTAATACAATTTGCCATTTCCATCATTCTTATTATAAGTACGGCTGTTGTTTTTTCCCAAATGCGTTTTATGCAAGCCAAATCGCTTGGGTTTAATAAAGAACATATTGTCACACTTTCCTATAATTCCGGATTGAATGATAAGTTTGATGCCTTCCGGGCTGAACTATTATCAAATTCAGGTATTCAGAATGCAGGACGTTCCTCAAGAATCCCTACCGGCCGGTTACTGGATGCAATGGGATCAAGAATTGTATCCGGTGATACGCTGGCTCCCATCAGCGCAGATATAAAATTTGTTTCTGCTGACCAGGATTTTGTTTCTACATATGGAGTCAATATTATTTCGGGAAGAGGTTTTTCAAGAGATTTTGGCCTGGATAGTTCTGATTTCCTGGTGAATGAATCAGCAGCCAGGGTGTTAGGTTTTAAATCGAACGATGAAGTGATTGGAAAAAATTTTGGTTATGGTAACCGAAACGGCAAGTTGATTGGCGTTTTCAACGATTTCCATTTTGAATCCCTGCACCAGCGGATCGTTCCCCTGGTATTGTTAATGCCGCAGAGTCCCGATAATTATGGCAGGATATCCATAAAGATTGGGGGAGGTAATATGAACACCGCTTTAAAGCATATTGAAAAAACATGGAATAAATTTTTGCCCGAGATACCCTATGAATATAATTTTCTTGATGAAAATTTTGCCCGGCTATATAAGACCGAAGAAAAGCAGAAAATGATCCTGGGTATATTTTCATCCCTGGCAATTTTTATCGCTTGTCTTGGATTGTTTGGTTTATCAGCATTTGCCATTTCCCAGCGAATAAAGGAAATAGGTATCCGTAAAGTTCTCGGGGCGGATGTAAGCACCATTGTATCCTTGTTGTCAAAAGATTTTTTAAAGTTGGTTGGTATAGCTGCATTACTGGCATTTCCGGTGGCCTGGTATTATATGGATAAATGGTTGCAGGATTTTGCTTACAGGATCAGTATGCCCTGGTGGATATTTATCCTGGCCGGTATCCTGGCAGCCATCATCGCACTTTTCACCATCGGCTACCAGGCAATAAAAGCAGCCATTGCGAACCCCGTCCAATCAATACGAACGGAATGATACAATAGTCAATGTGAACGTAATAAAAATAGATCCGCTAATAATCTGCCCTTATTCAATATGTAAAAAAGCTTAAATCTTAGGTATGATAAAGAATTATCTGAAGATCGCCTGGAGAAACCTGGTAAGAAATAAAACCTTTTCCCTTCTGAATATAATTGGACTGGCAACCGGCCTTTCATGTTTTATCCTTATGGCATTGTACGTAGCTGATGAATTAAGCTATGACCGGTATAATGAAAAAGCCGGGCAAATTTACAGGGTCAATTCCGATATAGTTTTTGGAGGAAATAAATTGCACCTGGCCGTTGCCTGCGACCCAATGGGTGCTACGCTAAAAAAAGATTATCCCCAGGTAGAAGAATATGTTCGCTTTTTTAATTCCAGTGGAAGCAAGCTCATAAAAAAGGGAAATGAATTTATAAATGAAAACCAGGTGGTGCATGCTGATTCAACCTTATTTAATGTATTTACTTTTCCTGTTATAGCCGGCGATACGAAAGTGGCGTTAAATGAACCAAACACGGTTGTCATATCAGCATCAGCTGCAAAAAAATATTTTGGTACTACAGATGTTATAGGAAAAACAATTGAAACAAACGATAACAACAGCACTTTATATAAAGTAACGGCGGTTATCAGGGATATTCCCCGTACATCTCATTTTCATTTTGATTTCATCTTTTCAATGGACAATGTGAATTATCAATGGGGCAATTACCTGAGCATGAATCACCAAACCTATATCGTATTAAAAAAAGGAACGGATTACAAAGCCTTCGAAAAAAATTTCACACAGGTAATCGATAAGTATGTTCTTCCGCAGGCGAAAGAGTTTATGAACATCAGCTCCATGGATGAATTCAGGAAAGCCGGTAATAACCTGGAGTTTAGTTTAATGCCATTAACGGATATTCACTTGTATTCCGATCGTACTCCTGAATTAGGAGTTAATGGTAATATTCAATATGTATATATTTTTGCAGCCGTCGCCTTATTTGTTCTCCTGATAGCATGTATCAACTTTATGAACCTATCTACAGCCCGGTCTTCCAACAGGGCAAAAGAAGTAGGTATACGTAAAGTATTAGGAACTGAGAAAAAATCATTGATCGGACAGTTCCTGACCGAGTCAATTCTTATGGCAGGTATTTCCTTAATGATAGCTTTAGTAATTACCGCGTTATTTATTTCCTATTTCAATGATATTTCCGGCAAAGATTTAGCTTTTGCAGAATTACTAAAACCCCAATATTTATTATTCCTGCTAATCCTTCCTTTTGCAGTTGGCGCTTTAGCCGGAAGTTATCCCGCTTTTTATTTATCCTCTTTTCGCCCCATCGCTGTATTGAAAGGAAAGGTCAATTCAGGGTTTAAGAGAAGTAATTTGAGAAATATACTGGTGATATTTCAATTCACCATATCCATTTTTCTAATAATAGGAACCATCGTTATATACCGGCAGCTGCATTATATACAAACTAAAAAATTGGGTTTTAATAAAGATCAATTGCTAACGATTAATGGAACAGGTGCTTTAAGCAGTCCCGAAGCCTTTAAAACAGAAGTTTCAAAAATGACAGGCGTCATTGGCGCTACTTTCAGTGGCTACCTGCCAGTTTCAAATTCTTCAAGAAGCGATAACACATACTCCAAAGAATCTGTGATGGATTCAAAAAATGGTCTGAACATGCAAACATGGCTCATTGACCCGGATTATATCAATGTAATGGGTATGGAAATAGTAAAGGGAAGAAATTTTTCAAGGGATTTCGGCACGGATTCATCCGGCCTCATCATTAATGAAACCACTGCCCGGTTATTGGGTTATGAAGATCCCGTCGGAAAAAAAATATATACCTATTTCCAGGACGAGTTTAGTAACCGTCTTATTGCATACGATATAATTGGTGTAGTGAAAAATTTTCATTTTGAATCAGTAAAGCAAACCATTGGTCCTTTATGTTTCCGGTTGGGCAACAGTAGCTGGTCAACTTCCTTCAAGGTGAATACAACCAATATAAAAAATCTTGTGGCTGGCATCGAAGCCAGATGGAAGTCTATGGCTCCCGGAATGCCATTCAGTTATCAATTCGTCGATGAATCTTATAATAATATGTACCGCCACGAATTGCGTACCGGTAAGCTTGGTCTTGGATTGGCCATCATTGCTATATTAATCGCTTGTCTTGGATTATTTGGTTTGGCTGCATATATGGCAGAGCAGCGTACAAAAGAGATCGGCATCCGGAAAGTATTGGGTGCATCGGTAACTACAATAACCAGGTTACTGTCAAAGAATTTTTTACTATTGGTAGGTATCTCTGCTCTGTTCGCCTTTCCGCTAGCCTGGTGGGCCATGCACAAATGGCTGCAGGATTTTGCTTACCGTATTGATATAGGCTGGTGGGTATTTATTATCGCAGGTTTACTGGCAATAGTTATTGCATTGGTGACCGTAAGTTTCCAGGCAATAAAAGCTGCAATTGCTAACCCTGTCCAGTCATTAAGAACAGAGTGAAGCGAAAGCACTAAGAACGAAGTAAATATTTGAAATCTCTAAATCGGGAAGAAATCTTATGCTGAAAAACTTTTTAAAAACAGCGTTTCGAAATCTTTGGAAAAATAAGACATACAGTTTTCTGAATATTTTCGGATTGGCTGTGGGTATTACCTGCGCAGGATTTATTTTTTTGTGGGTGGAGCATGAAAAAAGTTATAACCTGTTCAATCAAAAATTTAGCCGGGTATACCAGGTCATGGAGCATCAATCCTATGAAGGCAAAAACTATACGTTTGCCGCCACACCCGGATTATTAGGGCCTGCTATGAAAGATGAATTGCCCGGCATTAAAACCACGGCCCGTACTACCTGGCAGCAAAAGTTATTATTTAGTTTGGGTGAAAAAGCCATTTATGAAAAGGGCTTTTTTGCAGATTCTTCGTTGGTTGACATTTTTACTTTGCCCTTGTTAGAAGGTAACCGGCAGCATTTATTTTCCCAACTGCATTCGTTGGTGATCTCTGAAAAAATGGCGAAAAAATTCTTTGGTGAAAACAAGAATGTTGTGGGTAAAACATTGAAGGTGGATAATATGGAGGATTTTGTTATTTCAGGAGTCATGAAGGATATACCACAAAATTCCACTTTTCGGTTCGATTGGATCGCCCCCTTTAAAATTTACTTTGATAAAAACGAATGGCTTCAAAGTTGGGGCAATAACGGTATCCAGACTTTTGCTGAGCTGGATGAAAAAACCAATCCGGATCTATTTAATAAAAGTTTTAAGAGTTATATCCAGTCTAAGGATACAAGTGCAATTGCCCAACCATTTTTATTTGCCATGAAGGACTGGCGGCTGCGCAGCAAGTTTGAAGATGGTAGGCAGGCAGGAGGCCGTATTCAGTACGTCAGAATGTTTTCAACCATTGCCTGGGTTATCCTGTTGATAGCCTGCATCAACTTTATGAACCTGGCTACAGCCAGATCTGAAAAAAGAGCCAGGGAAGTAGGTGTAAGAAAAGTGTTAGGGGCAGGAAAGAATATTTTGATCCTGCAGTTTATCGGGGAAGCTATTTTTATGTCTATGGTGGCACTGGTATTTGCAGTGGCTATGCTTTACTTACTATTGCCGGCCTTCAATATGCTGGTGGAAAAGGAACTTTCAATCGGTATTGATGATCCTTTTCACCTTTTATCATTATTGGCAATTGGGCTTATTTGTGGGTTGGTAGCGGGCAGTTACCCCGCGTTGTATCTATCTTCATTCAATCCGACCTCTGTATTCAAAGGTTTAAAACTAAAAGGATCAGGGCCAGCGCTGATCCGGAAGGGCCTTGTGATTATACAATTCACTATTTCCATCGTGCTGATTATAGGCACTATCATTATCTATCAACAGGTGCAGTATATTAAAAACCGGGAGCTGGGCTATAATAAAGACAACCTGCTGCAGATAAATCTGCAGGGTAATATGCAAAAAAATTTTTTGGTCATCAAACAAGACCTGATATCCTCCGGGCAGGTTGAAAATGTGGCCATGGCTAACCTGGATATGTTGCAGATGGGAAGCCAGACAACTGATTTTGGCTGGGAAGGAAAAGATATTTCTAAAAAGGTATTGATCACCCTGGATTTTATAAGTCCGGAATACCTTAAAACTACCGGGATAAAGTTGAAGCAGGGAAGGGACTTTTATCCGAACGCTGCAAATGACAGTTCAACTGTAATCATCAATGAAGCCCTGGCAAGGCTGATGGGTAAAGAAGATCCTGTGGGCATGATATTAACCAGGGATACTACAAAGTATACAATTGCCGGCGTGGCAAAAGATTTTGTGTTTGGTGATGTTTATGCCAAAAACGATCCGTTGGTATTTCTTACCTGGCCTGAATATTTTAATTTTCTCTATATAAAATTAAAACCGCAGGGGGGTATAGAAAAGGCGGTTTCCCGGGTAGAAAATATTATAAAGAGACATAACCCTGCCTACCCGGTGGAGTATGAGTTTGTGGATCAGAATTTCAATAATATTTTCAAAAGTGAAGTACTGATCGGCAAGTTGTCCAGGGTCTTTGCCATCCTGGCCATCATTATTTCCTGCCTGGGGTTATTTGGATTAGCTGCTTACACCGCCGAGCGGCGGACGAGGGAGATCGGGATCCGGAAAGTATTGGGAGCATCAGTAACAGGAATTACCGGTTTGTTATCAAAAGATTTTTTATTACTCGTTGGCATTTCTGCCCTCATAGCTTTTCCGGTGGCCTGGTGGACAATGCACAACTGGTTGCAGGATTTTGCTTACCGCATTGGCATCAGCTGGTGGGTATTTGTTGTTGCGGGTATACTGGTATTATTGATCGCCCTGTTCACTATAAGTTTTCAATCCATTAAAGCAGCTGTGGCAAATCCTGTTCAGTCATTGCGGACTGAATAAAATTGTATTCAACAATGAGTATGTTCATTAATCATATCAAATTTTCTCTTCGCCATCTCTGGCAAAATAAATTATACTCCATTATTAATATAAGCGGGTTGGCCATTGCAATTACCTGCGTCTTACTCGCAGTATTGTATATCAAAGAAGAAAGAAGCTATGACGGATTTCATGAAAAAAAAGAAAATCTTTATCGCATCCTTACATCCAGGACAGATGATAAAGGCAACAGAGGTACGGTAGCAGGTACCGGCCAACCGCAGGGATCTGCATTTAAGGAAGCTGTACCTGAAATAGTCGATTATACAAGATTGATGGGTGGTGACATACGAGGCGATGTAGTCGCCAACAATAAAACATTCAATCTTCAAATGCTTTTTGTAGATGAAAGTTTTTTCAACATCTTCAGCTTCCCATTATTGCGTGGTGATGCATCCACAGTACTAAAGGATATTTCTTCTGTAGTAATTACAGAATCAGTAGCAAGGAGATTTTTTAATAGTATTGATGTGGTTGGTAAAACATTGGATAATGACGCCAGTCCTTCAGCAGACAAATTGGGAAAGCCTATGCTGATTACTGGTGTTGCCAGGGATATTCCCAGAAATTCATCCATCCGCTTTGATATCCTGTTACCGATGCGTTATATGCAATTGGCATTTACGGACCATAACTGGTTGAATCAATATCTCGGAACATTTGTGATTCTTAAACCGGGTGCTGACCTCCATAAAGTTAGCCGGAAATTCAACGAGGTATATGCTATTCATGCCAGGCAACAGGTAGACGAAAATAAAAAACTATATAACTATGATCCTAAGATCAGCTATAGTTTGCAGTTGATTACAGATATGCATCTCAATCCAAAGCCAACCGGCAGCATGCGTGAGGGAGGCATCGTAAATGAGAGTGATCCTGTCTTCTCCTGGCTTTTTCTGGGTATTGCATTGTTTATTCTATTCATGGCAACGGTCAATTTTATTAATATCAGCATTGCCGGTTCATTAAAAAGAGCAAAAGAAGTAGGAGTGAGGAAAATAACGGGTGGTAGTAAGCAACAGATCATTTTTCAATTTTTATTGGAGTCAGCTATAGTTTGTCTTGTTTCTTTTTTGCTCGCTATCCTTTTAACGAATATAAGTTTACCTGTATTCAACGAACTTGTAAGAAAGGAACTCATATTTTCAGAATCAATCAACACAAATATTTTTGGATGGTTTGCCGGCATCTTTCTGTTCATTATTATGGTTACCGGTTTTTATCCTGCATATGTCCTGGCTGCATTTAAGCCCAAAGAAGTGTTGTATAACAAGCAAAAATTGTCAGGTCGTAATCTGTTAGGTCGTTCCCTGGTGGTCATGCAATTTTCCTTGGCTGTGTTTTTTATCATTGCTACTATAATTTATTACCGGCAAATGAATTTTATTCGTACCAAAGATTTGGGTTATGAGCCCTACCAGGTGGTAAGTACATTTATCCGGGGCAACCGGGAGTATAAACCGGTTCAGGATATATTGCGTTACGAGCTGGCAAAGGAACCGGCCATTAAATATGTTTCATTTGGTGCCTGGGGAATGCTCTATAATGTTAAAATTGGCGATAAAGTAATTGAAGCCTTGCACGAGGTGATTGATGAGTATCGATTACCGGCCCTGCAAATAAAATTAAAAGCAGGAAGAAATATATCCTCTGCAAATCCTTCCGATAAACATCATTCCGTAATCGTGAATGAAGCATTTGTGAAAGCGGCAGGTTTGGAATCGCCTATCGGTACACAGCTATACACCAGTGACAGATTTGATAAAGAACTCAAAACAATTGTTGGTGTCATTGAAGATTATCATAGTGGTTCATTGCATGAGGCGATCAAGCCTATGGTGATGCTGGTATGCGATTGGGATTCCGGCGGCACATGGATAAGGATCGAAAAACAAAACCAGCAGCGGGCTTTGAAAGCAATTGAAGTCGCGTATAAAAAGGCCATGCCAACTGCACTGTATGAATATGATTTTTTGGATGAATTAAATGCAAAAGCATACGAACAGGAACTACGATGGCAAAAGATAATTGGCATATCAGCTGTTCTTTCTATTATCATATGCTGCCTTGGTTTATTTGGTCTGGCTCACCTGGCTGCGCATCGCCGCATAAGAGAGATCGGGATCCGGAAAGTATTGGGTGCCTCGGCAGCCAGCATCGCTTCATTATTGACCAAAGATTTTCTGAAACTGGTGATGATCTCATTGCTTGTGGCTTCACCGGCTGCATGGTGGGTAATGAACAGGTGGCTGCAGGATTTTGTCTACCGCATTGACATCAGCTGGTGGGTTTTTGTTGTTGCGGGTATATTGGCAATATTGATCGCCCTGGTAACTATAAGTTTTCAATCTATTAAAGCCGCTATTGCCAACCCCGTGAAATCACTCAGAACAGAGTGATGGAATCCCGATGCATATCGTGATGAAATCACTTCATATGGAATAGTAGCATTGCAACTGCGAGTAAAACGAGTCAGTAAGCGGGTAATAAGGATTGGTATAGGAAAGCAACATAAATGGAAACAAAGACAAATAAAGAATTGAATAAATAACAGCAAATGATAAAAAATTATTTAAAGGTCGCCTTTCGCAATCTCTGGAGACACCGGGTTTTTTCGTTCATCAATGTCATGGGCCTCACAGTTGGCATGACAGCATGCTTTCTCATCTTTTTATATATAAAGTTTGAAACGAGTTATGATTCCTTTCACAGCAAAGGCGATCGCATTTACCGGGTGGTAAGTGATATTAAAACACCAACGGAAGTCATTAATGCCGGTGGTCCATCCTGGGCAGCGCCACCCAATATAAAAGATGAATTTGCAGAAGTGGAATCCTTTGTAAGGATAGCAGGAGGTGACAATGTGCTTGTAAGAAAGGGAGATATAAAATTCCAGGAAGAAAATGCTATGTGGGCAGATTCTTCTTTTTTCAAGGTGTTTGATTTTAACCTGGTAAAAGGTAATCCGGAAACGGCGTTGAAAGAACCGTTCAGCGTTGTATTCTCAGAAACGGCAGCTAAAAAATATTTCGGTAAGGAAGATCCGCTGGGAAAAACTTTATTGATCACCGGTGATGCCTATCCGGCTACTGTTACCGGCATTATGAAAGATATACCTGAAAATTCCCAGATAAAAGGCGATGTCATTTTTTCAATAAGTACCATTATAAAACAATGGAACCGTGGACTGGATAGCCAATGGGGAAACTATGGAGCACAAGCCTATTTATTGCTCAAGCCAGGTGTTGATCCCAATAAACTTCAATCTAAGTTTCCAGCGTTCCTGGAAAAACGTAATGGCACTGAAATGAAGAAGAGCCAGATGTTTGCAACCCTTATACTGGAACCGCTGAAAGACGTTTATCTCCATTCTACCCGAAATGGAAGTAAAACAGGAAACATTAATAATGTTTATATTTTTTCTATCGTCGCTATATTTATTTTATTAATAGCCTGTATTAATTTTATCAATTTGACTACGGCCCGTTCTTCCGGAAGGGCAAAGGAAGTGGGGATCCGAAAAGTAGTAGGTGCTGCAAAAACTCAACTGGCCAGGCAGTTTATCGGTGAATCAATTATTATTTGCCTGATCGCTTTTTTAATGTCGATCATTCTATCCGTTGTACTGCTTCCTTTCTTTAATCAGTTAGCAGGTAAAATAGTCAGCCATGGTATTTTTGAAAATGGCCAATACCTTTTTATTCTTTTTTTAGCTGCTATTGGTATAGGTTTACTGGCAGGTATTTATCCCGCCCTGGTTTTATCATCCTTCAAACCAGTCATCGTTTTAAAAGGGCGGTTTACAACAGGTACCCGTGGTGTATTACTAAGGAAAGGATTAGTGGTGGCCCAATTCTCCATTTCCGTTGCTTTGATAATAGGTACCATAGTTGTTTACAATCAAATGAAGTTTATGCGAAGCCGGGAGCTTGGCTTTAGCAAAGACCAGGTAATGGTGATCAAAACAAATGGTGATGCCGGCAAGGAAGCTTTCAGGCAGGCGATCACCAGCATCCCTGCTGTGAAGGCGACTGCCTTATCATCCAGTGTACCGGGTTCCGGTAATCCGGGTGCCTACTCTGAAATTGAAAATAAAAAAGGCGACCTGCAAATTGCTAATCTTGATCTTTATTTTGTTGACTTTGATTATATCCCGCTCTATAAAATCAAAATGGCAGCCGGGCGTCCTTTCTCAAAAGAATTTGGTACAGATACTACACAGTCGATGGTACTTAACGAAGCGGCGGTAAAAATGTTTGGATACAGTTCCCCGGAAGAGGCTGTGGGCAGGCGCTTCAAACAATGGGGCCGTGAAGGAAAAATTATCGGGGTTGTGAAAGATTTTCATTTTCGAGGATTGCAGCAACCCATTAAGCCACTAAGCATGCGCATTGAGCCAGGTGGCAGCGACCTGGTCTCCGTAAATGTGTCGGCAACAAATTTATCAGCAACTATTTCAGCTATTGAAGGCAAATGGAAATCAGTTATCCCCAACAGGCCTTTCAGTTATTTCCTTTTGGATGAATTTTTTGATAAGCAATACCGGAGCGAAGAAAGGTTTGGTAATTTGTTTTTAAATTTTGCCATACTCGCCATTTTTATCTCCTGCCTGGGCTTGCTTGGTCTTGCATCATACAGCACCATGCAGCGCACAAGGGAAATAGGCATACGTAAAGTAATGGGTGCCTCGGTAACTGGAATTATTAATCTTTTATCTTTTGAGTTTTTAAAACTGGTGGTTTTATCTTTTTTTATTGCGATGCCTGTTGCCTGGTATTTCATGAATGTTTGGTTAAAAGATTTTGCATACAGAACAAACATTAGCTGGTGGGTATTCTTGCTGGCTGGTATTCTGGCGATATCAATTGCATTTATAACTGTGAGCTTCCAGGCGATTAAAGCTGCCATTACCAATCCGGTCCGGTCATTGCGAACAGAGTAAAGCAAGAGAACTGAATAGAATTATTAGCCATGATAAAGAATTATTTCAAAATCGCATTTAGGAATCTTTGGAAAAACAAAGCTTTTTCCGCCATCAATATTTTTGGACTGGCCATTGGAATGGCAGCTTGCATTGTGATCATGCTTTTTGTGTTCTAT
This sequence comes from Chitinophagaceae bacterium, assembly GCA_041743125.1. Taxonomy (GTDB): domain Bacteria; phylum Bacteroidota; class Bacteroidia; order Chitinophagales; family Chitinophagaceae; genus Terrimonas_B. Next base: position 8,037 of record JBGTNK010000042.1, on the reverse strand, counting down.
GAAAAAAGCTTTGACGGAATGCATACTAAAAACATCTATCGCCTGGATGAAGTACAAAAATTTGAAGGAATGGTGCAGCCTCAAAATGTAGCCTTGTCCATGTACCCGATGGGCCCAACATTAGCGGCTGATTTTCCTGGGATCAAAAATTTTACAAGAGTACGACAGGCAAACCAACTTGATCTTACGTACGGAGATAAACGAATATTTTTCCCATCTATACTTTATGTTGATTCGACTTTTCTTCAATTGTTCGATTTTGGGATAGTGCGGGGTGATAAAAAATCAATATTGGAAAAACCCAACAGCATTGCCTTAACGGAACAAAGTGCCAAAAAACTTTTTGGAAAAGAATATCCCATTGGTAAAACCGTAACCAAATATGTAGGGGATACAATAAATTTCATCATTACTGGTATTATGAAAGATGCACCGGAAAATTCGCACCTGCAATTTGATGGCTTTGCTTCTTTTAGTACCATTGCCGGGCCTGATAATATGAATAACTGGGGTGGCAACTGGCTGGTCACATACCTTGAGCTGCAGGAAGGAACGGATATTGCTTCATTGGAGAAAAAATTTCCGGCTTACCTGAAAAAATATATGACGGGAAGCGACAGGTGGAAGTTTTATGAGCTATTTCTTCAGCCGCTAAGTAAGGTACATGACGGCTCTGCAGATATAACTCACGACTATGTTAACTATAAAAAATTCGATAAGAGGTACACTTATATATTCTCCGTCATTGCACTTATTATCCTGGTAATAGCCTGTATCAATTTTATGAATCTTTCTACCGCCAGGTCAGCAGAAAGAGCCAGGGAAGTGGGTATCAGAAAAACAATTGGTGCAGAGCGTTATCAGTTAGCCGCACAGTTTCTGGGCGAGTCTGTTTTGCTTTCGCTAATAGCTTTAATAATTGCTATTATGATCGTGAAGCTATCATTGCCTGCAATAAATAATCTCAGTCAGCGTCAACTTGAATTGCCGCTTACCGATCTGACTTTGATGTTATCAATAGTGGGTGCAACTATTATTGTTGGAATATTAGCAGGTTTATATCCTGCCGGTTATCTTTCTTCCTTCAAACCTGTCCGTGTATTAAAAGGATCTCCTCAAACCGGACGAAGCAAAAGCACATTAAGAAATACTCTTGTAGTGGGGCAGTTTACCGGTGCGATACTATTAATAATAGGAACTGTGTTTGCAGTCAGGCAATTGCGCTATATGCAAACCAAAGATCCCGGCTTTAATCGTGACCAGGTAATGGTCATACCGCTTAACAGAGTTACTTCAGGAAAGTATGAAACGTTGAAACAGGAGCTATTGACGAACAAAATGGTAAGCGGAGTTACTGCATCGCAGCAAAGACTTGGAAATAATCTTCACCAGTCCGGTATGGTATTTCATGGCGATGGCCCGGCCCGCCAACTTACCTCTTCGCAGGTTGTAGTAGATCCGGATTACCTTACGCTATATAAAATACCACTTATTGCCGGAAGAAATTTTACGAATGATCCAAACGATAATGCAAAGGCATACATCGTAAACGAGACCATGGCAAAGGAACTTTTAAAGGATAATCCTGAAGCATCCTATGAAACACTGATTGGTAAACACTATGGTTTCGGTGGAATGGATTCATCCGGCTTTATTGCAGGTGTGGCCAGGGATTTTAACTTCAATTCACTTCATCATAAGATAGAAACACTCAGTATTTTTTGCCAGAAAGATTGGGGTTACGGCGAAGTGTCTGTCCGTATCAACGGAGCCAAAGCACAGGATGCGATCAATCATATTTCCTCCTCCTGGAAAAAAGTCAATCCTGATCAGCCTTTTGAATATCGGTTCCTTGATGAGCATTTTGCAGAAATGTACACTGCAGATCGTGCCATAAGTAAGGTTGTTGGAATACTCGCCGGCCTTGCTATCCTGATATCCTGTCTTGGTTTATTTGGACTGGCATCTTATTCTGCTGAAAGAAGAGTAAAAGAGATTGGCATAAGAAAAGTATTAGGAGCATCTGTACAGAATATCACGGCAATGTTATCTAAAGATTTTATGAAGCTGGTTATTATTTCAAACCTGATTGCCTGGCCGCTTGCATGGATTGGAGTAAGTCGTTGGCTTCAGGATTTTGCATACCGTGTGCCGGTAAGCTTGTGGATATTCATTGCGGCAGCGGGCATAGCCCTGGCGATTGCATTGTTTACAGTGAGCTTCCAGGCGATCAAAGCGGCGATAGCGAATCCGGTAAAAAGTTTGAGAACAGAATAAAAGTATAGCTATGATAAAAAATTATTTTATTGTCGCCTTCAGGAATTTATGGCGTCATAAAACTTTCTCCATCATTAATGTGCTGGGTTTGTCTATTGGCATCAGTGCGGCATTGGTGATTTTTCTTATTGTTTATTACGAATTCAGCTATGACAAGCTTCAACCGGACAATAACAGGATATACCGCGTAGTACTTGATGCGAAATTTAATGGTACTGAAGGCCATAGTACCGGGTTGCCTGCACCTCTGGGTACGGCTATGCAAAATGAAGTAACAGGCATTGAACAAACCGTTCCTGTTTTTCAGTTCCAGGGCGATGCCAATGCGAAAGTGGGTATTGTAAAAGAAGGAACTGATAAGCCCGTTATTTTTAAAAGCCAGCCCAATATTATTTTTACTAACCCTCAATATTTTTATATACTGCCTTATCAATGGATGGCAGGCTCACCAAAGGCTTCTCTGCAGGATCCCTTCTCTGTAGTGCTGACAGAAACAAGGGCCAAACAATATTTTCCTTCGCTTCCTGCTACAGATATAATAGGTAAACAAATTACTTATAACGACGATCTCAGGGTCACGGTTTCAGGTATCGTTAAAGATCTGAATGAGAACAGTTCCTTTACTGCGATAGAATTTATTTCACTGGCCACCATTGCTAAAACAAACCTGCAGGACAAGTTTATGATGACTGTATGGAATGACTGGATGGCCTATTCCCAGCTGTATGTAAAGCTGTCAAAGGGAAGCACGGTGGCGAAAACAGAAGCACAGTTAAAAACGCTGTTAAACAAGTATAATAAAGATGCTAACAAGGATGTAAACAACAGCATGGCTTTTCATCTGCAGCCGCTGAGTGATGTCCATTTCAACAGTAATTACCCGGGAGTGGGGCAAAGGCTCGCACATAAACCAACTTTATACGGGCTGCTGGCCATCGCAGCTTTCCTCTTATTACTTGGTTGTATCAATTTTATTAACCTCACTACTGCAAAAGCGGCACAGCGGGCAAAAGAGATTGGTATAAGAAAAACGATGGGTAGTTCCAGGAGACAGTTGGTTTTCCAGTTTTTAGGAGAAACATTCTTTATCACAATCATTGCTACTCTCATATCTGTTGCATTAGTGCCTTCGCTGCTGAATATGTTTGCCGGCTTTATTCCACAGGGTGTACATTTTGATCCGCTGCATCAGCCATCTATTTTTTTGTTTTTATTCCTGCTTGCCATAACCGTTAGTTTTCTTTCCGGGTTATACCCTGCATTGATATTATCGGGATACAAACCAGTAGCTGTTTTAAAAGGCCAGGCTTTTGCAAACTCCGGGGAAACGCGGCATGCGTGGGTTAGAAAAACATTAACTGTATCGCAATTTGTGATAGCACAGTTTTTTATTATCGCTACCATGATGGTGAGCAAACAGATCAATTATTCCCTGAATGCGGATATGGGTTTTAGAAAAGATGCTATCATTACATTTACTACTCCACGGGATAAAGTCGCCTCACATACACAACAATTACTGAACTCCATTAATGCCATTCCGGAAGTAGAACTGGCCAGCACAGGTTTTTTCTCTCCTGCGGATGCTGGGGTGGCTTTTACGAATATATCTTATGCAGGGAAAGAGGATTTGAAAGCTAATATACAGATCAGGTGGGGGGATTCTAATTACCTGCATGTTTACCAGATAAAATTACTGGCAGGGAGAAATGTAGGGCCAAGCGATACGATGAAGGAATTAATCATCAATAGCAAATATGCTAAAATACTGGACTTTCAGAAACCGGAAGACGCGATTGGGAAATATTTAAGCTTTAACGGGAAGAAGATGCCGGTGGTGGGTGTAATGCAGGATTTTCATGACCAGTCCATGCGTGCACCTATCAGCCCTGTTGTCTTCGCCGGCAACAAAGGATCTACATTTCATATACGGTTAAAAGCAAACACTGCAGAAGGCAAAGCCTGGAAAAATGCTATCAGAAAAATTCAAAAAAACTATAAACAAATGTATCCGGAAGCAGACTTTGACTACCGGTTTTTTGATGAAACGATCGCAAAGTTTTATGAAAACGAGCAGCATACAGCAAGCCTGCTGAAATGGGCAACGGGCCTGGCTATTCTTATAAGTTGCCTGGGTTTATTAGGCCTGGTCATGTTTACTATCAATACACGTACAAAAGAAATTGGCGTAAGAAAGATACTTGGCGCTTCTGTGGCAAATATCATTTCTGTTTTATCAGCAGATTTTATGCGGCTGGTATTTATCGCTTTTGTAATTGCAGCGCCGCTGGCCTGGTGGGTAATGTATAAATGGCTGGAAGATTTTGCTTACAGAACGTCCCTGAGCTGGTGGGTATTTATGCTGAGTGGCGCCATGATGTTATTCATAGCGCTTATTACGCTAAGCGTGCAAACAATTAAAGCAGCGATTGCCAACCCGGTAAAGTCATTGAGAACTGAGTGATGCAAAAAAGTTTGAGAACGGAATAAACTGTATGATTATGATAAAAAATTATTTCAAAACCGCCTGGAGAAACTTGCTAAAAAGCAAAGTGTATTCATCTATCAATATAATGGGGTTGGCAACAGGTATGGCCGTGGCATTACTTATCGGGTTATGGATATGGGATGAGCTTTCATTCGATCATTATCATAGTAACCATAACAAGCTGGCCCGGCTTATGACTACGCAAACCTTTAATGGGGAAACCGGCACTTACCCCAATATTTGTGTACCCCTTGAAAAAGAACTTCGCACTAAACACTCAAGCGACTATAAACGGTTGTCGCTTACCTGGAACAGTACGAACATACTTGCAGTGGGCGACAAAAAAATATCCAAGGCTGGTCTATGGGCGCAACCTGATCTTCCGGAAATGCTCATGCTGAAAATGAATAAAGGAAGCCGTGGTGCGTTCAACGATCCTTCATCGGTTTTGCTTTCACAATCCATTGCCACTGCCCTTTTTGGAAAAGATGACCCGGTTAATAAAACAATACGAGTAGATAACAAGACGGATATGAAAGTGGCTGGTGTGTACGAAGATCTGCCGAAAAACACAACACTATATGGAACGAAATTTATTTTGCCCTGGTATAATAAAGCCAACTGGTGGAATACACAAACCGATGCCTGGAGTAATCACGGATGCCAGTTGATTGTTGAAATAAACAACGGGGTTGAATTTGACAAAGCCGGTGAAAAAATTAAAAAAGTCACACAGGAACATGGCTATACCGGCAGCAATGAATTAATGTCACTACATCCCATGGACAAATGGCATTTATTCAGCGAATTCAAAAACGGGAATCAGGTAGGTGGAAGAATACAGTTTGTGTGGCTATTTGGCATCGTTGGGGTATTTGTTCTCTTACTCGCCTGTATCAATTTTATGAACCTGAGTACGGCAAGAAGTGAGAAACGTGCCAAAGAAGTGGGTATCCGGAAAGCCATTGGTTCCATGCGTGTACAACTTATCGGACAGTTTCTGAGTGAATCACTTCTAATTTCATTTCTTGCATTATTATTCGCTATTGGCCTGGTCCAATTGTCTATCTATTTTTTTAACGCCATCGCTGATAAAAATATGTCCATTCCCTGGACTGCCCCCTGGTTTTGGGCAATAACAACGGGATTTACTTTTCTAACAGGGATCGTTAGTGGCAGTTATCCGGCATTCTATTTATCAAGCTTTCAGCCTGTCAAAGTGTTAAAGGGAACATTCCGTCTTGGACGCTTTGCTTCTGTGCCGCGCAAAGTGCTGGTGGTGGTTCAGTTTACCGTATCCATCACACTGATCATTGGAACTATTATTGTTTACCGCCAGGTGCAGTTTGCAAAGGACCGGCAGGTGGGTTATACAAGGGAAGGGCTTATTTCAATAGTGATGAATACCCCTGAACTTTTTGGGCATTACGATGCATTGAGGAGCGATCTTATTCAAACAGGGGCGGTAGATAATATGGCTGAATCAAACAGCACGGTTACGGAAATATGGTCTAACAATAGCGGGGTAGAATGGGAGGGGAAAGATCCCAATAGCGATCCACTTTTTGGAACCATTGCTGTTACACACGATTTTGGAAAAACAGTAGGCTGGAAAATTACAGCGGGTCGCGATTTTTCAAGGGACTTTAATGATACCAGCGCTTTCATTCTGAATGAATCCGCAGTAAAAATTATGGGCCTTAAAAATCCGATTGGCCAAAAAATGAGATGGGCAAACAAGGAACATATTGTTACCGGTGTAATAAAAGATATGGTAATGGAATCCCCTTTCAAACCTACTATCCCTTCCATTTTTCATATGAGCCCCGATTGGGTAAACCTGATCATTGTAAAAATAAAACCAGGCGCCCCATTAAGAGATGCCCTGGCTAAAATAGAAACAATTTTTAAAAAATATAACCCCGGCAGCCCCTTCGGATATAAATTTATAGATGAAGAATATGCACAGAAATTTTCTGACGAAGAACGGATCGGCAACCTCGCAACTTTCTTCGCCATACTGGCCATTTTCATTTCGTGCCTCGGCTTATTTGGGCTGGCATCTTTCGTGGCGGAGCAAAGAACCAAAGAGATTGGTATCCGTAAAGTAGTAGGGGCTTCTGTTTTTAATCTATGGCAAATGTTGTCTAAAGATTTTGTGGGATTAGTGATGTTGTCTTGTTTCATCGCCATTCCAATAGCTTATTATTTCCTGCATGGATGGTTGCAGAAATATGACTACCGTACTGAAATATCGTGGTGGATATTCGCAGCAGCAGCAGCTGGTGCATTGGTGATTACTTTATTAACGGTGAGTTTTCAGGCAATTAAAGCGGCGATTGCAAACCCGGTGAAGTCTTTGCGAACGGAATAAAGCAACGAACGGAATGAAGATGGTGAATTGTGAATGGTGAATATTTGGCTTTTCCGATAAACGCACAACTTAAAATCTTTTATGTTTAAAACAAATCTCAAAATCGCATGGCGTAATCTTGTAAAAGACAAACAATTTACATTCATAAATGTACTTGGTTTATCTGCAGGGCTTGCCTGTGCATTGCTTATTTTTTTATGGGTGAATGACGAATCAAGCTATGATAAATTCTTTGCAAATGACGACCGCTTATATCAGCTTATGGAGCACCGAACCTACGATGGTGAAGTGCATGTTTCAAAAGCATCCTCGGGGCTGCTGAGCGAAGCGGTAAAGCAACAAGTACAGGGAGCCGAATATGCAGCAGCAATAGCACCGTCTGAATGGTTTTCGCAATATACCCTTTCTGCCGGCGATAAAAATATCAAAGCATCAGTCCAATATGTAGGTGCGGATTATTTCAATATTTTTTCCTTTAAACTTATAGAAGGCGATAAAAATAGCGTACTTGAAAATAAAAGCTCCATTGTTATATCTGACGAGCTTGGAAAAAAACTTTTTGGTACCACAGAAAATATTATTGGGAAACCTGTACGTTTTGACCAGGATACAACTTTTTACGTTTCCGGAGTTTTTGAAACAATACCTGAACATTCCTCTCAACAATTTGATTTTGTATTATCCTTTGAATATTTTAAAAGCATAAAAGAGTGGGTAACCAGATGGAGTGATTCAGGTCCGCTCACTTATGTATTGTTAAACAAAGGAACCGACCTCAATGCCTTCAATAAAAATGTTGCGGACGTAATAACATTCAACACCGGCGACAGTGCACGAAAAGTTTTTGGAACAAGATTTTCAGATTTGTACCTGCACAATAATTATGGCAACAATGCAA
>JBGTNK010000041.1:0-27179 GCA_041743125.1 Chitinophagaceae bacterium | reverse complement strand
AGGTGGCGTAGCCAGTAATGAAAACATGACCGCAGGCCAATTCAGGGCTCAAACAGGCGTGGGAGCATACATTAAAGATTTCCCATTAAACCTGAAGTACACTGTGACTGGTTTTACATTGGCTGCTGATAACGCGGATGGAGATATTGATGAAGCCCCTTGCACGGGTTACCTTTGGAGTCCAAAAGCGTTAAATATGATCAAGAACTTGCAGCCGGGAAGAACGGTTTCAATTGAAAATATCCGTGCAACCGGACCTGATGGCCGTAACCAGAAACTTCCGGGACTTACGTATTATATTAAATAAAATTTTGAAGATGAAAAGCATTGTTGTCAAAAGTTGTTTACTGGTTGTGTTTGTTGCATTTATAATGCCTGAGGCAGATGCGCAAAGAGCAGGTCGTAAAAGATCCACAAATCCACCTGCAAATGCCCAGGATAACCAGCAACAAAATAATAATAATACCCAGCCCTCCGGATATAATCCTTATGGCAATATTCCCATTATTGTTGATTCAAGCGGTATTTCAGATACGGTAGTCAAAAAATCATTACGTAATGATAATGCTTATGACAAAAGTAGCGTGAATGCAAGGACACCATTGCCTTATGAGCACCTCAGGGCCGACGACGCCTTGTTTGCTGAAAAAGTATGGAGGGAATTGGATCTAAGAGAAAAATTGAATCAGCCTTTTAGGTATGAAGCTGAAAGTGACAACGGTAGCCAAATGTTTATTAACATGCTGCTCAAAGCTATCAATACGGGTGAAGTAACTGCCTTTTCTGATGATAGATTTTCAACACCGATGACTTTATCAGAAATTCAACAATTGACTGTTGGTTCTGCTGATACTGTTCCCCAGGTAGATCCGACAGATCCTAATAAGGTTTTGCGTTATGTAGTAACAAGAGCAAGTTTTGATGCAAAAAGTGTTGTAAAACTCAGAATTAAAGAAGAATGGGTATTTGATCGTGAAGCAAGCCGTTATTTTTGCAGGATATTGGGGATTTCACCCTTAAAAACGCAATATTTTCCAAATGGCCAGGAAAGACCGGGAAGTACCCAGATGTTCTGGATTTATTATCCTGATTTACGTCCTTTATTAGCCAAGTATGAAGTGTATAACCCTAAGAATATGGGTAACAGCCGGATGACCTGGGAGGAACTTTTTGAAAGCCGGATGTTTAGTAGTTATATTATCAAATCTACATTGGACAATGCTTCGAACAGAGCTATTAGAGGATATATAAAAGATCCGATACTTGCCTTATTGGAAGGGGAAAATATCAAGGAGAAAATCTTTAATTACGAGCAGGACCTTTGGTCGTATTAATATAGTACATTACCTTATAGTAAAAGCCCCTAAAACCAGGGGCTTTTTACGTTGTAATACTTCGGATAAATTGACTTTTTTTATTTTTAAAAATACTGGGACATACTATAGGAAAATACAAAAATTGTTGTATTTTCGTCTCGGTTTTTCATAGGATATTGGATTTTAAAAACGGGGCTGGATTTCTATCCTGGCCCCATTTTTTTTGCTTTGATTTTCATAATCCTTCAAAATATTCTGTGATTAGTTTTGCTTTTGAATTACCAATTGTTTTCTCTAACTCTTCTATTTTCGTTTCCCGAATATGTTTTACAGATTTAAATTTTCTTAATAAAATTTCTGCGGTTGCTTTGCCAATACCCTGAATATCCTCCAACTCGTTTTTGAAAGTGCCTTTACTTCTTTTATTCCGATGAAAACTGATGCCAAAACGGTGGACTTCATCCCTGATTCGACGTATCATTTTCAGGCTATTGCTGTTATAAGGTAATTTTATAGATTCCTTGTCTCCGGGAAAAAAAAGTTCTTCTTCATTTTTTGCTAAACCAATTATTGTTGTTTTACCAAAAGCGTCCAGTTCATCTATAGCTTCCAAAGCGGCGTTTAATTGGCCCTTTCCGCCATCAATTATTACTAATTGAGGAAAAGGCTGATTTTCGTCTAATAGTCGTTTATATCGCCTGTAAACGGTTTCCTTCATCGAAGCAAAGTCATTGATACCTTTAACTGTTTTAATATTGAAATGACGATAATCTTTCTTGCTCGGCTCCCCATTCTTGAAACTAACCATGGCGGATACCGGATAGCTTCCTTGAAAATTGGAATTATCAAAACATTCAATTTGAAGAGGTAATTCTTTTAACTGAAGATCGAGCTGCAATTGTTCTAAAATTTTTATTTGATCTGTATTTTTAGAAAGTTTTAATCTTTCTTTATTTTTAAGCTCTTCAACAAAAAAGTTTGCATTTTTTTCTGACAAATCAAGTAGCTTTTTTTTATCTCCTCCTCTTGGGATTGTTATCGTAACATTATTTTTGGGGTATTCAATAGGAAAAGGAACTACAATTTCGTTGCATTCACTGTTGAAGGTATCTCTCAGTTGTGCTACAGAAAAACTAAGTATTTCGTCAATTGTTTCATCCAGGTGTGTTTCTGCTTTGTGGGTTTGTGTCTGAATGATTGTTCCATTGCGAATCATGAGGTAATTTACAAAGGCAATATCCTTTTCCTTAATCATAGAAAATACATCCATGTCAGCAACTTTTACATTGGCTACAATGGACCGGGATTGGTAATTCTCCAGGAATTCAATTTTTTTTCTAAAAATTTCAGCCTTTTCAAACTCAAGATTGCCAGAAAATATCTTCATTTCCTCCTTAAAGTGCCTTATAATCGGGGATAGGTTTCCCCGAAGCAAATTTTTTATTTGATGAATGCTTTCTATATAATTTCCACTGGTTTGCAAACCCTCACATGGACCTTTGCAATTTCCAAGATGATATTCCAGGCAAACTTTAAATTTTTTTTGTTGAATGTTTCGTTCAGAAAGATTTAAGGAGCAGTTCCTAAGTGGAATTGTTTGCCGGATGAAGCCGATTAATTCTTTTACTTTTTTTACGGAAGTGTACGGTCCAAGATATTCTGATCCGTCATTAATTTTTTTCCTGGTAAGAAAAATGCGGGGGAAGGGTTCATTTTTTATAACAATGAAAGGATAGGTTTTATCGTCTTTCAGGTTGATATTGAAAAGAGGCTGATACTCCTTGATAAGAGAATTTTCAAGCAAGAAAGCGTCTTGTTCAGAACTGACAATGGCAAACTCTATACGGCTTATCCGGCGAACGAGTTCGTGCGTTTTATAGTTACTTAAATTTTTTGCAAAATAAGAATTAACCCGTTTACGGATATTTTTTGCCTTTCCTACATAAATAAGCTCATCTCCCGAATTAAAATATTTATATATGCCGGGCTGTTGTGGAAGGCCTGAAACAATATTTTGAAATTCCTGTGCTGTCATTCTTAATCATTCTCACCCCAAACTATTTTAACAGTCGAATTTGATTCTGGTTTACCCATTAACTGTTTAACAGTAATTATCTGGAAACTTTCATTTACTTTCCAGAAAAGCCTTTTTTGGATTGAACTGTCCCTGTTATTAAATACCTCGCTTATTATAATGGTTGATATTTTATCTCCAGAAGGATCTGGCTTTATTAAAACCTCCTGTCGTTGTATGATTTCCTTTTCGGGTTTTAAGGGAATGTAGGTCAATATTACTCGGTTCAAGAATTCGTCAAATTGCTTTTCTTCAGTGTACCTGTTTTCATACTCAGGGGAAGAAAGATCAGGAATTGAAAGGAAGTCTTTAGCTGCTTCCCGGAATTCTTCCCGGGGTAAGTAAATAGTGTCAGAATTAAGGCTGTCGGCGATAACTATTTTTCGTATAGAATAAAGCGAAGTATCAATATCTGCCACCTGGCTTTGAAGAAAGGACAGAACGGGGAAAAACATTTCCCTGGAATTCGTTTTATCCCTGTTATTACAAGAAACAATACCTATTCCGAGGCTTAGGATTGAAATTTTTATAAAGCTTTTCATATTCACAATATATCGGAAGCAATTTTAAGCTGGCAAAATTAATTGAAATAGGTGGCAGATTATAAAGTGGAACTTAAAAAAATCCCGTCCGGATTTAAAACCTGGACGGGAACCCCAAAAAATATTAGAGGTTATTGTTTACTCGTTAAGAGTGACTCCCACTTTTATTCCAAAGTCAAACAAATTTTCTTTAATCGGATATTTATTATGGAAACTGGAAAGAATTTGATACCTGACCTGTGGACCAACTTGCCATTTAGTTTTTCCATTAGTATAATTCACAAAAGTTTCAAAGCTGGTATTTAAGTTTACATGGCGTATAAGCCGTGGTACTTCTGCGTAATTCTTATAGTCTGTGGAAATAAGATATGCTTTGTCGTTCAGAACATAGGTAGGTTGCAAAGTACCGGCAATACCAAAATTAGTTTTCTTATTTCCAATCAGATTCATTTCCAAGCCAACCGGAACTGAAACAGAGAAATAAAAATTCTTTAACCAATCTGATTTGTAACCCGAATAGTTTCTATAATACGTCCAGGTTGATATTGAATTATTATTACCGTTTCTTCCATTCAGATCTATCGTTGCTACTTCTCCATTGAATGAATAGGCTTTAATATCATATCTGTTGACATTAAATTGAAGACCACCCCGCAACTTCAAATTTTTTGCAATTGGATATCTTCCGGAAAATCCAATTTGAAATCCCATGTCAGGCTTATGTGTCACTGCGCTGTTGACGTCTGTTACAGAAGCGAATGGGTAGATAGATGCGGAAGGATCATCCAAAGACTTGTTTACACTTAACTTTCGATAACTAATAGTTGGGGTGATAAAAAATTGCCAGCTAATTCTCTTTTGTGGTTTTTTGAATTGAAAAGCGTTGGTTATACTTTCAATGGTCATTGGGTAATAAACCAAATCAGCCTTCTTAATGGATTTTTCCTTGAAAGGAGACTCTATATCGATATTTAAAGAGCTTACACCCGGCAATGGTAAAATATTAATCTCATGGTTCTCCTTTATAATGCTCGCTAATGTTGGTTGAACACTTTCAATCAATAAGTTAGAATGATGAAAATAATCGGAGTGGTTTTCTGTGCTTGTTTCTCGGTTATTTCTTTGTGAAGGTTGATTGAGAATTAACCTGTTATTTTCTAGTTCATTTTTTAAAAAGCTATTATTCCCTGAAATGGCAGGTAGCGTATTAAACGGAAGCAAGTTCTTAAATTCCTGTGAAACTTTCTTGATGTCAACTACTTTAGCTGTGGCCTTATCAGAGATACTATTATTTGATACAATGGAATTTTGATTCTTTGAAGATGGATAAATTGTCATAACCCAGGAAACAGCACTGCCTGTTACTAACAAAAGAAATCCCAGCCACAACCCATACCATTTACGCCGGGTATGAACCGCATTATTAATGCCATTCCAAACTTTATCCGAAGGAAACATCCGGAATTGGTCAGCATTGTGCTTTAAATATTGCTCAAAATCCTTATTATCGTAATTACTCTCCATAACCAGTCATCTATTTGGGATATGTTATTGCTGGTTAACTGCGACCAGCCATCTATTCTCTTGTTTTGGTTTTTGTATAATTTTCTTCCTGATCAAAATATCTTCCAGCATTGCTTTGGCCCTGGTATATTGACTTCTACTGGTACTTTCTTCAATATCAAGCATATTAGCTATTTCCCGATGACTGTATCCCTCAACGGCATACAAGTTTAAAACTGTTCTGTAACCAATGGGCAAGATACGTATGCATTCTACCACTTGTTTTGCCTGAACGATTGCCGGTATGCTCTCTTCTCTAACTTGAATAGCTGTTGCATAAATTAAGTCAACACTTTCATTGAATTTCTTATTTTTCTTAAGGATATTGATACAGGTATGAACAATTATTCGCCTTATCCATCCTTCAAATGCGCCCCTATTTTCGAAGGTATGTATCTGCAGAAAAACTTTAATGAAGCCTTCCTGGAGCATATCCTCTGCATCTTCCCTGTTATGTCCGTATCTATAACATACTGCCAGCATTTTTGAGCTATATTTATTATATAGTTCCCGCTGGGCGGCAGCGTCATTTAGTAAACAACCCTTTAAAATGGCTTCCTCAGTCATATTTTCCTTTTGGTTGCCTGTAATTTAGACAATTTTTATATACAAAAGCTGCACAGCTAAGTAAATTTCCGATAGGCTTTTGGCCTTATTACGATTATTTTTTTCTTAAAAGACTATCCAAAGGATATTTGCCTTTCATCAATTCCATTATGTCACCAGCCCAGTTTATTAACCTGGTTTTTTCAGTCTCCGAAAGTTTGGCTTCATTATGTATCCAGGTATAAGAATCTAAGGGCATTTCACCTTCCTTTACCTGGTCCACAATTTCCTCCATTTTATGATACTGAAACCGAAGATTTCTATTTGTATATTCATCAAAATTTAATTCAGCTTTCGCTTCTTTTATATGATGGGCCATCCACCAATCTGCAGGTTGCAAACGAGAATACCATGGGTAATTGGTATTATTGGAATGGCAATCATTACAAGCTTTAGCTAAAATGACTTTTACATCTTCCGGAACATTATATGCAATACCTATATAATTTTTTTGCTGCCCGGGCATCTCGTTTTTTTTGGGATGAATAAATTGGATCACAACCAACCCAATAACTAAAAAAAGAAGAATTTTTTTCAACATAAAAATGTATTCTGAATTTTTGATTAATCAATTAATACCGTTCCAGTCATTTCTTTAGGTATAGGCAAATTCATTACAGTTAAAATGGTAGGAGCAAGGTCGGCAAGCTTTGCGGGTTCGGTTGTTGCTTTCAACCTGAACAAATTAGGATTATTGTCTATTATAAAAAAGGGCACGGGATTTAAGGTATGAGCCGTATTTGGCGACCCATCTTCATTGATCAAATAATCTGAATTTCCATGATCTGCAGTAAGAAAAATAGTATAGCCATTTGCTATTCCTGCTGTTACTACTTTTTCTACACATTTATCAACTGTTTCTACAGCTTTAATGGCTGCATCCCATATTCCTGTATGCCCTACCATATCTGCGTTAGCATAATTAAGGCAAATAAAATCTGACGTCTGATTATTTATCTCTGGTATTAAAGCTTCCGAAAGTTCAAACGCACTCATTTCAGGTTTCAGGTCGTAAGTAGCAACTTTAGGTGAAGGAATCATGATTCTTTTTTCCCCGTCAAACGGAACTTCTCTGCCACCGCTAAAAAAAAAGGAAACATGCGGATATTTTTCCGTTTCGGCAATTCGGATTTGCTTTAGACCTTGTTGTTCCAATATTTCTCCTAATGTGTTTTTAAGATCATCATTTTCAAAAACAACCTGAACGTTATTAAAGTTCTGATCGTATTGCGTCATGGTGGTATAATGAAGAGCTAATTTTTTCATAGCATATTCTGGAAAATCCTGCTGTGTTAATACTTCGGTTATTTCCCTGCATCTATCCGTGCGAAAATTAAAACAGAAAACGGCATCTCCATCCTTTATGGTTGTAATTGGTCTGTGGTCCTGGTTGGTAATGATTATCGGTTTAATAAATTCATCCGTAACATTGTTGGCGTAAGAATCTTCTACAGAACTAATCGCATCCGTAGAGAAAGCCCCTATACCTTTTACCATAGCATTATACGCCAGGCTTACTCTTTCCCACCGTTTGTCCCGGTCCATGGCATAATAGCGACCTGTAATTGTTGCAATCTTTCCTACTGTTTGATCGAGATGTTTTTGTAACTCTGATATAAAATTTAATCCGCTTTTAGGATCACAATCCCGGCCGTCAGTAAACGCATGAATATATACCTCTGATAAACCCTCAGCCTTGCAAATATTAATAATGGCTTTTACATGATTAATGTGTGAATGAACGCCACCATCGCTTAACAGGCCTAATAAATGGAAAGGTTTGTTATTTTGTTTAGCGTATCGTACAGAATTTAAAAGTTTTTCATTCAAGCCCAGGGATCCGTCCTCAATAGCCACATTTATCCGCTGTAATTCCTGGTAAACAATACGGCCTGCTCCCAGGTTTAAATGACCTACTTCAGAATTACCCATCTGGCCTTGAGGCAAGCCTACCAGCTTTCCACAGGTTATAAGTGTTGTGTTAGGATATTTTGAATATAAAGACCTTGTAAAGGGAGCATTTGCGTGTTGAATTGCGTCTGAATATGCAACTTTTCCTAAGCCCCATCCGTCCATTATAATCAGAATAACTTTTTTGCGTTTCATTCGTTTGTTTGGTTGTTGATTTAGTAAAAATCATTCATTATCAGGTAAAAATGCGGTGTAAATTTACATATCATTCATCTATTTCGGTCCCAAAGACTTTTAACAGCCTGATTTTATTATTTTAGTGCAAGGTTTTCTTCCAGTCTTAATGGCTCATTTATTGTTTTAAATTCCTATGAAAAGAAATAATTATGAAATCTGTATGTACGTCGTTTTTAGTGGTTGCTTTTTTTATGATGTCGTCATTTGCTCAATCGGGCAATATTGATGGAGTTATTAGTGCTTTACGCTCCGGCAATGCTACGGAATTGGGAAAGTATTTTGATGACAATGTTGAATTGACTCTGCCTGTAAAAAGTGATAGCTACAGCAGGGCGCAGGCCCAGGTAATTTTGAAGGATTTTTTTGCAAATAACGGGGTTAAAAATTTTGAATTAAAGCATAAAGGAGAGTCCCCGGGTGGAAATTATTGTATAGGAACCTTATTGACAAAATCCGGAAATTTCAGAGCCCATGTTTTTATGAAAGCCAAAGGGAATAAGGATGTATTAAAAGAGATACGATTTCAGTCTATTGAATAAATGATGAGAGAAATAATAAGCAGAGCCTTCCATCTTACCGGGAAGGCTTTCTTATTTTTGTGCTATGAGTTTTACAGAAAATCTTCTTCACCTTGTGGAGGAAGCGCTAAAAGAAGATATAGGAGACGGGGATCATTCAAGTTTATCCTGCATCGATGTAAACGTAAAAGGGAAAGCGGTTTTAAAGATAAAACAGGATGGTATTTTAGCCGGACTGCAAGTAGCAAAAAAAATATTTGAATGGAAGGATAGGGATTGTGTTTTTAAGACTTTTAAGGATGATGGTGAGAAAATGATCATTGGTGAAAAAGCTTTTGAAGTGGAGACCTCCGTTCATACAATTTTGCAATGCGAAAGATTGGTGCTTAATTGTATGCAAAGAATGAGTGGCATTGCCACCCTTACAAAAGAATACACAGAAAAACTTAATAGCTATAAAACCCGTTTATTGGATACTCGCAAAACGACACCAAATTTCAGGCTATTGGAAAAAGAAGCTGTACGCATTGGCGGAGGTGTTAACCATCGTTTTGGATTGTATGACATGATCATGCTTAAGGATAACCATATTGATTATTGTGGTAGTATAGAAAGAGCAATAGAAAAAGCGCATCAATATGTTCAAACTCAAAAGCCTGGTTTGAGGATTGAAGTAGAGACCAGAAATCTTGATGATGTCAAAAGGGTAATTGCCGTAGGTAAGGAAAAAGTTTTCAGGATCATGCTAGATAATTTTAAAATCCCGGTTATAATACAAGCTTTAGACCTTATCCAGGAAGATTTTGAAACTGAAGCCAGCGGAGGAATAAACCTGGAAAACATAGAAGAATATGCAAAAACCGGAGTTGATTTTGTAAGCGTTGGAGCATTGATTCACCAGGCAAAAAGTTTGGATTTAAGTTTGAAAGCTGTTTTATTTTGATAACCGGAAATATAATGTCAAGAAAAGAAAACAAAATGATTTTCAATTTGTGATATGACAAAGAAAAATAAACCCTACAGCAGCGGCTTAGTTTATAGTACTGATCCCGGTTTTAAATTGCAGGATGAGCCTGAAATCACCGAGACATTACCTGCTTCCCACCAGAATCTAAAAATAAGATTGGATAGTAAACGGCGAGCTGGCAAAACCGTTACCTTAATTGAGGGTTATACAGGGGCGGATAGGGATCTGCAGGAATTAGGAAAAAAAATTAAGACGTATTGCGGTACCGGTGGTTCAGCGAAAGACAGGGAGATAATTGTACAGGGTGATCAACGGGAAAAGGTCTTAAATTGGCTGACTAAAAATGGGTATTCAAAATCAAGGATAATATAAATCACTCCCACTTGCTTTTTAATTAATGATATGAATAATCCTTGGATACTGTCAGGTATTGGAATTATCTTTTGCTTATGGGGCGGTTATAAATTCTACCGACAAGTTTTTGAGGAAAATCAATCTATAGCGTGGCCAATTTGCATCATGGTATTTGGCATTATTCTGATTGCAATTGGAACTGCCAGTTATTTAAAATGGATTCCCTGAATAAAGCAATTTGTGAAATTCTTATTGACCCTGGGATAAACTATATGCTTTTTTATCGCCCCATGTATTTAATAATTCAAGAGAGCATATTTTGAAATCACCACTAAGACTAACATACAGGCCGATAATATCCTGCTGGTTCAGGGGAGAACCATCAATGCTCTCAAATCGAACATTATACTGGTTAACAAGATTGGTAAACACAGAACCTGTAGGCCAGACCTGGGTGCCCCTGTTGCTGACATTTATTATATTGAATTTTACCCCACCGTGCCGCTGGCATTTATGAGCTATTATTTCCGGCTGTTCATCGCTTTCAATAAACATATCTACACCAGCAATTTTCTCTTCCTGCATTTCTTTGGAAACCATCATTGGGTTTTTTTCCAGTTTAAAAACCGTTTGTATTGCCGGCTTGTTTGGTAATAACTCTTTTGCATTTAATTGTGGTTGTTTTCCAAAATTGCTGATAATTACGTCTGCGAACTGGGTTGTGTTTAATGAATGAATTTCTTTGTTTCCAAAATCTCCGGTATGTACGCCATCCTCCAATGTAAAAAGCAGTGCATTTTCAATAACCGCTGCATTTTGCATATAACCCAGGTGGCGAAGCATAGCTATCCCACTCAGCAATAAAGCCGTTGGGTTGGCTATATTTTTTCCTGCTATGTCTGGCGCAGTGCCATGTACAGCTTCAAAAATGCAGATATGATCACCAATATTGGCCGATGGGGCAAATCCAAGTCCTCCCACCAGGCCTGCACATAAATCCGAAACAATATCTCCCTGCAAGTTTGTTAAAACAACTACATCAAACGTATCAGGTCTTGTCACCAGCTTCATACAGAGGTCATCTACAATGATGTCATCTGATTTCAATTCAGGATATTGTCGTGCTACTTCATAAAAACAATCCAAAAACAGCCCGTCTGTTATTTTCATAATATTAGCTTTATGGCCACAAGTGATCCGCCTGGCATTTTTTTGTCTTGCCATTTCAAAAGCATATTTGATCAATTGGAGGCTTCCGGGTCGGGTAATAAACCTGCGGCTCAGCGCTACATCATGCGTCAGCATATGTTCTACACCACCATAGGTATCTTCAATATTTTCTCTCACCACCGTAATGTCTATCGGTATACCTGCTTTGCTAAAAACGGTATCAACACCATGCAGGGTTTGAAATACTCTTTTATTCGCATAGGTATTCCAGGTCTTCCTTGCGGTTACATTTACACTTTTAACTCCCTTACCTTTTGGCGTTTCCATCGGGCCTTTAAATAATATTCCCAGGTTCTCAATAGTGATTTTAGCTTCTGGCGTCATTCCATTAGAAAACCCCTTATCAAATACCCATTTTCCCATATCTACAAATTCGTATTCTAAAGGGGTATTACTGGCTTTAAAAATGTTAAGCACGGTTTCCATTATCTCCGGGCCTATTCCATCTCCTTTTGCTACAGCTATTTTCATAATGAAAATTATTTAATGTTTCGATGAAGACGCAAATTACGGTTTGGCAGGTAATATTTATCCGGAATTACTCCCGTCAGCCTTTTTCGTTATTTTTACGTAAACTGAATAATATGAATAGTATCATTTCAGAAGGAGTGGAGGTAAGTGTAGAAACATATTACCAACCCGATTATAGTAATCCAATCCAGTCAGAATTCATGTTTGCTTATCGTATTACTCTGGAGAATCACAATAGCTTTCCTGTAAAACTGCATCGCCGTTGCTGGCAAATTTTTGATAGCAACGGTAGTAACCGGGAAGTAGAAGGAGAAGGTGTAGTTGGTGTTCAACCTACCATTCAGCCTAATGAAACTTATCAATATGTCAGTGGGTGCAATCTTCGCACAGAAATGGGTAAAATGAAAGGCACCTATCAAATGGAAAATTTGAACAACAAGCAAATGTTCCAGGTTGATATTCCTGCTTTCGAAATGATTGTTCCTATGAAGAATAATTGATTACCTGTTAATGTAAATTATTCTGCTCCAGGATTTCGAGCATCATTGTTGGGGATTCACCGGCTTCAATTTATCAATAATTCCTTCAACATCTAATTTCCCTCAGCCGGCGGGCTCTCTCGCTTTTCCCAAGGCATATCCTTAATTACAAACCTGCAGATTTGATTTTCCTCGTTCTGTCTTTCATCAAAGCAATGGCTTGTTCCCGGCTTGAAAACATATTGTTGATATTTACAAGATTGTCGGCAAGTTTATCATATCTCTTGGTGAGGAGATAGGTAAAAATATGGAGATAGTGGATGCCATCAAATACGATCGCCCGGTTCATCGCAAACTCATCTTTCCTTTTTAATAACTCCGCCGGCATTTCTGTGTAATGCATGCCCGGGCGCAAATGATGAATGATATGATACCCGTCATTCCAGCAAATGTGGTTGTATTTTGTATTAATACAATTAATGGAATTGGTGTAAAGATTTTCAGGATTTGTGCTATCTATAAATGAATGTTGAGCCCAATTGCCAAGCATCATAACCAGCCTGGCAAACACAAGCGGAATGATAAACACAAGCAGGGTTGCTTTCAGATTCACAAAACACATAACTATACAGAAAGCGAAGTAGACATATTCTCCAAAGGTTAACCTCAGGTAGAGTTTTTTTCTTTTCCTGTAATACAGATATAGTATGGTGTTTTTCACACCCACTAACAGAAATTTTAAAAAATAGGCAAGAAAATCCCTGGCGCTGTCACGCTGGTAGGCCATGGTACTGCTGGTATCATCTTCCATATTGTTTTCTATATGATGCATGCCAAGATGATGACTGAAATATCCTTCAGGTGCATGCCCAAACAACGGACAAATAGCCCAGGTAATATAACCGTGGATCCATTGTTGGGGTTTCTTAAACATTTTTCGATGGCAAATGCAATGAAACATTAAGCCAAATCTCCCTTTGAAATACAATTGTGATACATAGAAATAAGGAATAGCAACCAACCACCACCAGGCTCCCTGCAACACGGAAGTGAAAAGTAATATGGCCACCGGAACCACCAATAAGTGAATTGTTGTGAGAAGATATATAAATGGAAGATCTCTTTTATCATTCATAACACGAAGCCAAAGCTTGTCGTACCAGGAAAATTTTTTCTTTGGTATGTAGACAGGATCAGTAAGGGTCAGTAGTGACTTCATGAATTTGTATGTATTTAAACGAAGAAAATCCAGCTTGCAGATCTTCACAATATAAGCAAATAGGAACAGGCAGAACCGGTAAGAGAATATAATTATTTTGGCTTGTACCTGGCATTTTCCAAAATTTGAGCTGCTGTGGCAGTCATTATATCTTCAGGTTTCATGCCAGAATTATTGACAGCATATTTTTTCACAATCTGCCAGCCAATCCAGGAACCCAAATTTCCGGGCGATAGTTCTTGTGAGAATCCTCTGGTAAAGGGTCCTTCGCCAATATAGTTTTGAATGGTAGCCGGATCATTGGCATAAAGATTTTCATTCTTTACAATGTAACTCCAGATCAATCCTTCATTTTCCCGGCACCATTCCAGTTGTTCCTGTGTATATCCTGTTTTGATGTAATCAGGTGTTTGGGGTAAAAAATGATCAATTAGCCACCATTGTTTCCCTTTTTCAATCATTTGTTCTACCAATGGTTTGGTATTGCTCCTGTCAGGAAATATATCGTCCGCTATCAATTTCATCACGTCGGCTACAATATATTCTTTTGAAAATCTCCTGCTTCTGTATTGCGGCACCACGTTGTTTATAAAATACTCATTCTGATAAAGGGAAAAATCTTTTCCCAGGTAAAATTGTAGGCTGATGCCGATAAAATCAGGTCCTAGAAAATTAGGAGTTAAATCCCCGTTCGGCATTTTGGCCATATCATTCAGCGTATTCATAGGTCCTACAACCGTAATGACCTTTTCGGGTATTTTATAGGAAGGAAAGTAATGCTTAACAAACCGGAAGGCTTTTTCCATCTCTGATTGAATGGGTTCAAAATTTTTGTAAATCTTTTGGGAAGAATCGAAAACAGGTTTATACAGCCGTATAAATGTTTTTATTCCAGTAGTGTCTGTTACGCCTACAATGGTTTGTAAAAATATAGGGAGCAGTTCTGGAAAATTCTGGTTAACATCATTCAACCCCCTGTCTGTATACAAGGTATCAATTCCAAAAAAGTTTTCATCAAATCTTTCCACGGGCAGCCTGACTTTAATATCAGAAACGTCGGGAATGCTTTTTTTGCTATTGCAGGTGGCCAGGGTAATGGCTAAAAAAAAAAGACAGTATCTCATGAGGCTAAGATGAAGGAAGTTATTCTATTAAAAGGATGCGAAGATAAGGAATCAATGCCGTTGCTTATAAGGGATTGAAATGACATGGCCTTAAGCGGTAGCTTCATTCAAGATTAAAATGACCCCATTAGGGATATCTGGATAGCCCTTAAATTTGCGTTATGAAGATCGCATTAGCGCAGCAAAATTATCACATTGGCAATTTTGAAGAGAATACCCGAAAAATTATTGAGGGGATAAAATGGGCAAAAATCCAGGGTGCAGATCTGGTTGTATTTTCAGAGTTATGTGTATGTGGATATCCTCCAAGAGATTTCCTGGAGTTTCACGATTTTATAAATAAATGCTATGATGCCATTGATAAGATAAAAGAACATGCTGATACAATTGGGGTATTAATCGGTAGCCCCGCCAGGAATCTTCTTAAGGATGGTAAGGACCTTTTTAATGCAGTTTTTCTTTTGCATGAAAAAAAAATACAAGCTGAAATTCACAAAACCCTTCTTCCCAATTATGATGTTTTTGATGAATACCGCTATTTTGAACCAGCATTTGAATGGAAGGTTATTGATTTTAAAGGCAAAAAATTGGCAGTCACAATTTGTGAGGATATCTGGAACATGGGAGATAATCCTCTATACCGGGTAACACCTATGGAGGAACTTATTTTACAAAATCCTGATGTAATGATCAATCTTTCTGCCTCCCCTTATAATTATGCCCAGGATATAGTCCGAAACAGTATTGTCAGGGCTCATAGTGTCAAATACAAATTACCGATGTTGTATTGTAATGCAGTTGGTTCGCAAACAGAAATAGTTTTTGATGGGGGCAGCCTTGTGTATGATATAATGGGTAATAAGGTGAAGGAAATGAAATATTTTGAAGAGGATTACGGGGTGTTTGAACTGGATTCCCTCTTATTCTCAGCACCAGGCAAAGATGTAGAGCATACGCGGAGCCAGCTTATAGAAGTAGCATCGGATAATAATGAATCGGATCAACCAGATTCTTTTACTACTTCCTCTTTTGAAAAAAAATCATCAAGGCCTCAGGAACCAATATCCGAAAATGCTTACGGCCAAGACCATTTTTCTGATCAAAGAAAACTATCTGTTGTTACCCTTGAAAAAAGCGAGGGCCATGCGGGATACAAAGAATCACTTGCCCCGGTATTTTTTTCAGCTATCGATGTGGGGGTTGGAGAAGACACCGTAAAATATCTTACCAATGAAAAAAATATGGATGAAATATATCATGCATTGGTCATGGGCATTCGGGATTATTTTAATAAAATGGGATTTACCAAAGCAATATTAGGTTCTTCGGGAGGCATTGACAGTGCAGTTACACAGGCATTGGCCGTGCACGCCCTGGGAAAAGATAACGTAAGAGCAATCCTTATGCCTTCACAATATTCTAGTTCACACTCTGTAGGTGATGCTGAATTATTGAGCCGGAATCTTGGAAATCCATATGATATTATTGCAATCAAGGATATATATGACGCATTTCTAGCTGAACTTAAACCTGTATTCAATAATTTACCCTTTGGCGTGGCCGAAGAAAATATCCAGAGCCGTACAAGAGGAAACCTGCTCATGGCACTTGCCAATAAGTTTGGATATATATTATTGAACACTTCTAATAAAAGTGAATTGGCTACAGGCTATGGTACATTATATGGTGATATGGCTGGCGGATTAGGAGTATTGGGTGATGTTTATAAAATGCAGGTATTCGCACTTGCCCGGTATTTTAACCGGGAAAAGGAAATCATCCCTTCAAACATAATTACAAAACCTCCTTCCGCAGAACTTCGGCCCAATCAAAAGGACAGTGATAGTTTGCCCGACTATGATACATTAGATCGCTTACTATATGAATATATTGAACTCCGTAACGGGCCAAAAGAAATTATTTCAAAGGGGTATGACCCTGCTTTGGTTTCCAGGGTGCTAAAATTGGTGAATACAAATGAATATAAGCGAAACCAGTTTTGCCCCATTATCCGCATAAGTTTTAAAGCATTTGGAGTAGGGAGAAGAATGCCTATCGTTGGTAAATATTTATCCTGAATAAATTAATGTACAAATGTAATAACAGCATTTTGAGTGCTTCCTGATACATTAATATTCTGGGATATTATTAATTCAGTTTCTGTCAGGCTTACCAGCGTGAAAGTGCTGCTACCTCCTGAGAAAAAAGGCGTAGATACAAACAATATGGTTTCATTAGTTTGAAAATTCCAGGTGAAAGGGCTGGTTTGAGGGTCCGAGGGATCGCATTTGGTAGCTCCTTCATCGGCAGTGCCAGTACCCGCAGAGTGAAAAGTAAGAATATTATCTTTTTGACAAGATTGTAAAAAGGAAGACACCGAGGTTCCATTTACCTTGGCATCACTAAATTTCCACGTAGCTTTTGCAATTAACTCCGTTTTCGTTTTTGATGTTGGTGGTGCAGAGCCATTTTCTTTGCTGCAGTTTATGTGCAGCATTGAAACTAAAATAAGTATACTTGAAAATAATAAAAGACGTTTTTTCATAGAATTGATTGTTTTTGTAAAATTAAGTTCCGGTTATTTACGTTACAAGGTAGAAATACCAATATATTAAGAGTAATTATAACCTTTTTAAACCCGGCAAAAAATTTGTTTAAGCAAGTTCGTATTTTGTGTCCCCATAAATCAAGCCAATGTATAAAACCGCGGAAGATATCCGGCAACTCAATGAACGAATCAATCATGCCGGAAAGTTTACAGATAAATTAAGAGAAGAAGTAAGTCACATCATAGTAGGTCAAAGCCATATGCTGGACCGTTTGCTGATCGGCCTTTTGAGTAACGGGCACGTTTTATTGGAAGGAGTCCCTGGCCTTGCAAAAACGTTGACTATTAAATCCCTTTCGGAAGCCATACATGCAAAGTTCAGCCGAATCCAGTTTACACCTGATCTGTTGCCCGCCGATGTTATAGGAACCCTCATTTACAACCAGCAGAGAAATGAGTTTGTAGTTCGCAAAGGTCCAATATTTGCCAACTTTATTCTTGCGGATGAGATCAACAGGGCCCCGGCAAAAGTTCAATCAGCGTTGCTGGAAGCAATGCAGGAAAGACAAGTGACAATCGGTGATACAACTTACAAACTTGACCAGCCGTTTTTAGTACTCGCCACTCAAAATCCGTTGGAACAGGAAGGAACATATGCACTTCCGGAAGCCCAGGTGGACCGTTTTATAATGAAAGTGGTAGTGGGTTACCCAAAAATGCATGAAGAGCAATTGATATTGCGGCAAAACACCCAAAAGCTTTCTTCGCGGTCAATCAAACAAGTGGTTTCTGTGCAGGAAGTATTGGATGCAAAAGAATTGACAAGGCAGATTTACCTCGATGAGAAAGTAGAGCAATATATATTGGATATTGTCTTTGCTACCCGAATACCGGAAAGGTATCAACTCGAAAATTTGAAACCGCTTATTTCTTATGGAGCATCCCCTAGAGGAAGTATTAATCTTGCTCTTGCAGCTAAGGGCCAGGCATTCTTAAATAAAAGAGGGTTTGTGATCCCTGAAGATGTACGAAGCATATGTAATGATGTGTTACGCCATCGGATCGGTCTCACTTATGAAGCAGAAGCAGAGAATGTGAAAGTAGAAGATGTTATTGAAGAGATATTAAAAAAAGTGAATGTTCCTTAATCCCTAAAACAATCAACCTGGTTTGTTAACGACAGCAGAAATATTAAAAAAAGTCCGGCAGCTTGAAATAAAGAGTAAGAAACTTGCCACTGATCTTTTTACGGGCGAATACCATAGTGCCTTTAAAGGGAAGGGTATGTCGTTTAAGGAAGTGCGTGAATATGCTGCGGGAGATGATATTCGCTTTATCGATTGGAATGTATCTGCCAGGTTTGGTCATCCGTATAGTAAAGTATTTGAAGAAGAAAGAGAATTGACAGTAATGTTATTGGTGGATATTAGTGCCAGTTCTTTATTTGGAACGGTGCATGCCAGAAAACGGGATATCATTACTGAAATAGGAGCTGTAATAAGTTTTTCTGCGGTCAATAATTCAGATAAGATCGGGGTGATTTTTTACAGCGATAAGGTGGAAGCCTATATTCCTCCTAAAAAAGGCAAACAGCATGCTCTGTATATCGTTAGAGAATTATTAAGCAAGGAGCCAAAAGGACATGGCACCCGGGTAAATTCTGCTTTGCGGTATTTTAATAATTCAACCAAACAAAAAAGTATTGCATTTATCCTGAGTGATTTTCTGGATGCCAGTTATGAGGATGCGCTGAGGATTGCGGGAAAAAAACACGATGTGATCGGCATTAAAATTTACGATCCTATGGATATGGAATTACCTGATGCTGGTCTGGTACAGGTGCAGGATGCGGAAACAGGAGAAAAAAAATGGGTAGACACCAGTAATGCATATGTCCGCCAAAGTTACCAGCAGGAATTTTTTAATATAACTGCATATAGCACACAAACATTTAAAAAAGCAGGCTGTGATTTGCTGCATGTCCGCACAGGCGATGATTATGTAAAAGTTTTAAAGCGCTTTTTTCTTAGCCGCAAATAAGTAACCATTTTCGTTGATACAAGCCATGGACTCCATTAATGAACAATATTTTTATTTATAAGGCCACTATATTTTCTATTACTGTTTTTTTTGCTTTGTCTGCAATTGCGCAGGATGTAATCAAGGTCAAAGCAACTGTTGACAAAAGAAAAATACTTATTGGGGAACCGATCAGGCTGCAACTGGAAGCAGATATTCCTGAAAACGAGGCGATCCGTTTTTTCAATACAGACTCCATTCCGCATTTTGAATTACTGCATAAGGAAAAGATTGACACCTCAAATACTGGCAAGGGGACCATTTTATCACAGGTAATTCATATCACCAGTTGGGATTCCGGGCATTGGGTGCTACCGTCCTTTATACTCGGGGAAAGTAAAAGAACAGATACTATTCCCGTTGATGTGGGTTTTACTCCATTTGATCCTGAACAACCTTATCATGATACAAAGGATATCATTGAAGTAAATCCAACAGAGAAAGAGGAAAATTTCAAATGGTGGTATCTGGCAGGCGGCGTTATTTTGGTATTGTTGCTGCTGGTTTTTATATTCAGAAAGAAAAAGAAAGTTATTATTCCGCCGGTTGAATTGCCCTATGATCCATATAAGGAAGCCATGGAGCAATTAGAAAAGTTGCAGAATAATAAACCAGGGGCCAAAGAATATTATTCCAGGCTGGTTGATATTTTCAGGGAATATGTAGCTACTAAAAAAGGGATTCTTTCATTACAGGCCACAACAGTGGATTTTGTAAGCCAATTAAAAACGCTGCCTTTTACAGCAGAGCATTTTGAAGACCTTTCTTTATCATTAAGACAAAGCGATTTTGTGAAATTTGCAAAGTATATACCTTCTTTGGAAGAGGACAAAAGGATTTTTGACCTGATATTTAAAACAATTCAACAAATAGAAGTGTCCAAATAATGATTTACGAATGGTTCCGGAATATTGATTTTGCCTATCCTGAAAATTTTATATTGTTAGGGTTAATTCCTTTTTTGATATGGAATTACCGGAAAAAATTCAATGACAGGCAAGCTGCATTTGTTGTTTCCGGGGTAAAAGCCTTTAAGGTATCCACTTTCAAAAACCATATTCGTCATTGGCCATTTATTTTCCGGGTGGTAGCCATTAGTGCATTGATCATTGCACTGGCAAGGCCGCAAAAAAGAAACGATCAGCAACAAATACTTGGAGAGGGTATTGATATTATATTATGTATGGACGTAAGCGGAAGCATGGGTTCCCGGGATATACTGCCATCACGTATGGAAGTGGCAAAAGAGGTGGCGGTGAATTTTGTACTTAGCCGGCCAGTCGACAGAATTGGCCTGGTTATTTTTTCGGGAGAAAGTTTTTCGCAGGTTCCGGTTACAACAGATAAAAACACTCTCGTGTCTCAAATTCAGTCTTTGGAAAGTCGCCGGTATTTGAAAGACGGAACTGTTATCGGAGAAGGACTTGCCACTGCGGTCGATCGTCTTTCAAAAAGTGAAACTAAAAGCAGAGTGGTTATTTTGTTAACCGATGGGAAAGAAGACGCTCCTGATACCAGGCTTATCGATCCTCTTACTGCGCTTGAAATTGCTAAGGTAAAAGGGATAAAAGTTTATTCTATCGGTATGGGAGCCAGGTCGTCAGCTATAGTAGAAATTGCCGGTAAAGGAAATTCCCGGCAACGGAATCCTTCCATTGATTTTATTGATGAAGACCTGCTTCGAAAAATAGCGGAAGAAACAGGCGGTCGGTATTTCCGGGCCAGGGACAAAGAAGGGTTAGAAAGTATTTACCAGCAAATTGACCAATTAGAAAAATCCAAAGTTGAATTTACCTCTTACAAACGCTACGAAGAATTATTTTTCCCCCTGGCAATTGCGGCACTTTTTTGCTTGTTTATGGAAATATCTTTGCGTTATACAATTTTAAAAAGATTTCCCTGATGCAAAGTTTTTTCACTCCGGGTCTTGTCATTTCGTCGAAAATCCCAGGTTTATGAAAGCAGTAGTATATAAATCGACTGGCAGCTGGTATATAGTAAAGGATGCTACTGGTCAGTGGTACAATGCACGCATGAAAGGGATTTTCAAAATTGATAATATTACAAGCACTAACCCGGTAGCCGTGGGAGATGAAGTTGAAATAGAATTAGAAGATGAAGCAGAGAAATCAGCAATGATAATTGAAATTCATCCCCGGCGAAATTATATTAACAGGCAGTCGCCCCGCTTAAAATACCAGCATCATATAATTGCTTCCAATCTTGATCAGTCTATTTTGGTCGCCACGTTAAAGGAACCACGGACTTCGCAGGGTTTTATTGACCGCTTTCTTGTGGCCTCTGAAATGTACCACGTCAAACCAATTATAGTGTTCAATAAATCTGATTTGTATAAAAAAAAGGAGCATGAACGATTTGATCATATGAAGGCTATGTTTGAGAAGGTGGGTTATAAAGTATTTATAACAAGCACAATGAATAACACAGGAATTGAAGCGGTTATTGAGGAATTAAGAGATAAAACTACACTCATCAGTGGTCATAGCGGCGTTGGTAAATCATCAATAATAAACGTTATTTTTCCTGATATGCATTTGAAAATAAAGGCCATTAGCGGATGGAGTGGCAAAGGGCAACACACTACTACTTTTGCTGAAATGTATGATCTGTCAATAGGTGGAAAAATAATTGATACACCGGGGATGCGAGAATTTGGCCTGGTGCATGTTTCCAAACAGGAGATTTCTCATTATTTTCCTGAAATGCGGGATCGCCTGAATAATTGCCAGTTTAATAATTGCCTGCATGTAAACGAGCCAGGCTGTGCTGTAAAAGAAGCGGTCAACGCAAATGAAATTAGCGAAGACAGGTATGTAAGCTATGTTAATATTATGGAATCAATTGAAAAGCCTTTGCATCCGCAAGGAGGAACCAAATAAGGAAAGTTGATTTAGGAAATGCACTTACTTATAAAAAACACTTTCTTAAAAAATCTTGTTAGGGTGATGTAAACAGGGCCGTTCACGTCATGAAAAAGATGAACGTGAAATTTTCACGGAAAATAACATTAAGCTATATTCCTGAGTGGGTTGAATAATTTTCCATCCAGGATATTTGCCAGTTCTACTACAGCCAGGTTGTCTTTTGGAAGTGCTGAATGTGTTTTAGTGGGATGCACGGAAATACCATTGTAAATATCATAACGTAACGTAAGCAAATGCCCTTTATACTTAAAGTCCCAGTTGATAGCGTCAAATTCGTCTTCTTTGTTCAAAAATTTTAAGTGGAGATGTTCGTTAATGATGCCGGCAACCTGGTAAAAAAGATTCAAATTGCCATCATCTGCAAGGACTGCTTCTGTACATCCTAACGTGGTTCGTAAAGCGAGGCTCATAGCAAAATTTTTAGGGTTTAATGGTCCTGTAAACAAGACCCGGATCTAAATTAAAAAGCTGCCTCGTGGCTATATTAACTTTTGAATTTTTTTGCTTTTCTCGCCGCCTTTTCAGCATCAGGATCTCCCGAAGCTAATTTCTCAGCCCCTATGTTCTTGCCATTGGTAGGACAACCATATTTTGATTTGAACATACTGCACGATGCCACTAAAAACATAAGGCTGATCACCATTATTACTGAAAGGACATTTTTCATATTCATCATTGGTATAACGAATGTAGAAATTAGAAATTGACTTTACTATAGTAAAATTACTGGCTATAGATCAATATTGTACAAAATGCTTTATCTCAAAATGTTGAAGAAAAGATAAAATTCATTCTCTCAGGTTTATTGGTCATATTCAGAAACTATTCAACGGTTTCTTTGTACCAGCCGGCATACTTTATATAATTATCAGCTATCCGGTTGATCTCACCGTTGATCAATTCCCTGGAAATATCCTTCACCTTTTTTGCCGGAACGCCTGCATATATACTTCCGGCTTCGCATATAGTATTTTCAAGGACTACAGCGCCTGCTGCAATGATCGTATTACTTTGCACTGTGCAATTATCCATTACGATGGCTCCCATTCCTATCAGCACATTGTCCTGCAACGTACAACCGTGTACAATGGCATGATGGCCTATGGATACATTATTCCCAATAGTAGTTCCAAATTTCTGGTAGGTACAATGAATACAGGCGCCATCCTGCACATTCACTTTATTACCCATTTTAATGAAATTGACATCGCCCCTGATCACGGCATTGAACCACACACTACAATCTTCGCCCATTATTACATCGCCGGTAATAGTGGCATTAGGAGCGATGAAACAGTTGTTTCCAAATTCAGGATATTTCCCCAATACCGAAAGTATTACAGGCATAGCATACATTTAATGTTTGAAATAATTTATTCTTACTGAATTACTATTCTCATCGCCACATGCAATTTAGGTATTTCCTATATTTTGATTCTTTGACATACCTCAACGGAATGAAAATACTTTACGTTCTTTGCAACCGGTCGATGCTGCAACCAAATGTGGAACTGATTACTGCATGAGGCAGATAACTTTTTTAACGCAATTGAATAACTCTCGGTATGAATCAAAGGGAACTCTTTTTAAATCATGTTGCCCAAACCTCCCCGGCTCCCCTTGCTTTAGAAATTGTAAAAGCTTATGAAGCCACATTGTACGATATAAACGGCAAAGAATATATTGACCTGATTGGCGGAATAAGTGTTGCCAATGTTGGTCACCGGCATCCTGAAGTCATTCATGCGATTCAAAAGCAATTAGATTCCTATCTCCACAT
The DNA here is from genome assembly GCA_041743125.1 of Chitinophagaceae bacterium. Classification (GTDB taxonomy): domain Bacteria; phylum Bacteroidota; class Bacteroidia; order Chitinophagales; family Chitinophagaceae; genus Terrimonas_B. Next base: position 3,216 of record JBGTNK010000041.1, on the reverse strand, counting down.
TATGGTATATGGCGAATTTATTGAATCGCCGCAGGTTCAATATGCAAAAATGCTTTCAGACCATCTTCCTACTACACTCAATTCCGTTTATTTTACAAGTTCTGGTGCAGAAGCCGTGGAAGGCGCCATGAAGCTGGCTAAAAGGGTTTCAAACAGAACACAAATTATAGCATTCAATAATTCATACCATGGTTCCACCCAGGGAGCCCTAAGCATCATGGGCAGTGAATACTGGCGTAATGCCTTTCGACCCTTGCTTCCAGATATACTTCACTTGCAATACGGCTCTGCGTTGTCAATTCAAATTATTTCAGAAAAGACGGCCTGCGTTATTGCAGAATCAGTACAAGCAGAGGCCGGTGTGGTGGCTCCTTCAAAGGAATGGATGCAGGCGCTCCGTAACAGGTGCTCAGAAACGGGAACCCTTTTAATATTGGATGAAATTCAAACCGGATTTGGACGCACAGGAAAGCTTTGGGGATTTGAACATTTCGATATAGTTCCTGATGTCGTTTTACTTGGTAAATCTTTAGGCGGAGGTATGCCGTTAGGTGCATTTATAGCGGATAAAAAAATAATGGATGCTCTTATGGAAAAACCGGTTTTGGGTCATATCACCACGTTTGGGGGCCACCCGGTTTCATGTGTAGCCGGAATGGCGGCTATGAAAGTTTTAATAAATATGCCTGATTCTGTATATCAAAAAGAAAAGCTTTTTCTTTCCTTATTGGTTCATCCAAAAATCAGCGCAGTCCGGTCATTTGGGCTCTGGCTGGCCCTGGAGTTTGATTCGTTTGAAACGAATAAAAAAGTGATCGATATATGCATTAATAATGGCCTGCTCACAGATTGGTTTTTGTTTGCCTCCAATTGTCTTCGCATATCACCTCCCCTGATAATTTCAGAAAAGCAGATCAGGTCATCCTGTTCCATCATCCTTGACGCAATTAGCCAGTAAAAAAAAGATTAGCCTGGCAATACCGGATAATTTTTTTTCTTAAATTAGAATTAAATTTTTTGTTAATCATTTAAAACCAGGCAACATGAAAAAAATTATTCTACTCTTAACGGTATTTTGTTTTATTGGAAGTTCGTTCGCAGCCTTTACGCTGGAAGCTCCTGCACCCAAGGCAGGCGAAGTATATATAGTGGTAGGCAAGAATGGAGAAAAGATTTCTTTACTCGATCTTTCCAGGGTAAAGATTAAAGACCTGCAGGAACTGACGGGCAAAAAAATGAAATTATCTGACAGGATAGGTTTTACTCTTGCACAAAAAAAACTAAGGGAAAGCATAAACCATGATGGGACTTTCAATCAGAAAAAAATTCAAAAGTTTTTTAAAAAGGCGGGAGACGGGTCAAGCGGATTTCATATTGGAGGTTTTGCTTTGGGGTTTTTGTTGGGATTGATAGGCGTATTGATAGCATATCTTATAAAAGATGACAAAAAAAGCAACCGGGTGAAATGGGCATGGATAGGGTTAGGTATTGTAGTAGTTATAGTTATACTTGCATCCATTTGATACTAATTCTGGTAATAAAAAAAGTTGATTCGGGAAGAATCAACTTTTTTCCTGTTTTCCTCGGTTTTTATAAAATAGGCAGAAAATCGTCTGAAAGGCTTACCTGTAGCGGGTTTATTTTTTTATTTAGGTGACCCAGCCTTACTTTAGGGGTATGTTTGTGCGGAAAAAGAAAAACAAAAGCGGCGTTATCAGCATCCAGGTTATCGAAAAACGCAATGGGAAATCTTTTCTTATTAAAACGATTGGTAGTTCAGATAAAGAAGAACAAATAGACAATCTTTTTTTACAAGCAAAACAATATGTTCAGCGGTTTGGGGGGCAACAAATTTTTCAGTTTGAAGATGAGCAACGGGTGGTTGATTCTCATTTTAAGGCTTTGCAATCTTTCAGGTTAATAGGTCCGGAGTTGCTATTAGGTAAAATATTTAACGAAATTGGTTTTAATCAAATTACAGATGAGTTATTCAAGCACCTGGTATTAACCCGATTGGTTTATCCTGTAAGCAAACTAAAAACAACAGACTATCTCTATAAATATGAAGGTCAGATCATTGATGTAGAACGGATATACCGGTACTTAGACAAACTTCATAGCAAGCAGAAAGAACGGATACAGCAAATCAGCTATGTGCATACCATCAGGATATTGGGAGGCAAATTGAGTGTGGTGTTTTATGATGTTACTACCCTTTATTTTGAAGCCGAGCAGGGAGATGAGCTGCGACAGGCAGGTTTTTCAAAAGAAGGCAGACATCAGCATCCGCAAATTGTGTTGGGCTTGTTGGTGAGTGTGGGTGGTTATCCGTTAGTGTATGAAATTTTTGAAGGCAATAAGTTTGAGGGTCATACCATGCTACCTGTTATTGAAGGTTTTAAAAACAAATACAAGCTTAATGAACTGGTGGTCATTGCAGATGCCGGACTTCTGTCCAATGAGAATATTGCAGAATTACAAGCCAAAAACTATCAATATATCATTGGTGCAAGAATTAAAAATGAAGCCAGACATTTACAACAACAGATACTGTCTCACAAACCCGGTAATGGCGAAAGTATCTGTTTGCAAAAAGATGAGCATACCAGGCTCATCATCAGTTACGCACAGGCAAGGGCAGTAAGAGATGCTAAAAACAGAAAAAGAGGGTTAGAAAAATTAGAAAGACAAATAGCATCGGGCAAACTCACCAAAGCCAATATCAATAACCGTGGCTACAATAAATACCTGTTACTCGAAGGCGATATGAAAATAAGCATCCATAAACAAAAATATGAAGCAGATGCCCAATGGGACGGATTAAAAGGCTACCTCACCAACACCCGGTTAAGCAAAGAACAGGTTATGGAAAACTACAACGAGCTCTGGCAAATAGAAAAAGCCTTCCGTATATCAAAAACGGATTTACGCATGCGGCCTATATATCATAGAATAAAAAGAAGGATAGAAGCACATATATGTATAGCCTTTTGTGCTTATAAAGTTTATAAAGAGTTGGAAAGGCAACTGGACATGTTGCACGCAATCTGGAGTCCAGAAAAAGCTATAGATATATGCAAGACCATTTACAGTGTATCCATCAAAACTCACCTGTCTGAAACCTTACACTCCAGACTATACATTGAAAAACCAGAACAAAAACTCCTTCTTGAATTATTTAATATAGATTTTAGGTGACCCAGCGAGGAAAACAGG
>JBGTNK010000040.1:0-12654 GCA_041743125.1 Chitinophagaceae bacterium | reverse complement strand
AATTCGTGTCGCGGTACATGGATCCTGATCTCGGCGATCTTGTCTTTAATGTTATGAACTACATTGTCAAGTTTCAGAAACACATTTACCTTAATAATGCGGTCATGAAAAGTGCTTAGTTTTTCAAGTTTACGGTTGACGTATTCAACCAACCTTGCATCCGCATCAAACCGAACAGTTTGAATGTTTACATTCATAATCGTCACATTTTAAACGGTGAAATAATAAATAAAGAGCTATTTAAAGAGGGAAAATTTACTGCATAGCCTTATTAAATTTTGATTAGTATGAAATTACACCAAAATAGAAAAAATCCAAACATAATGACGGTATTATTTGGCAGTAATATTTATTAAGATTTTGGATGAGCTTTCTTATGAACATCTTTTAACTTTTCTATTGTATTATGTGTATAAACCTGGGTAGCCGCCAGGCTTGCGTGGCCTAATAATTCTTTTACAGCATTAAGCTCTGCACCATTATTCATTAGGTGGGTAGCGAAAGTATGACGAAGTACGTGGGGACTTTTTTTATCAAGGGTACTGGCTGCTCCAAGATATTTATTCACCAAAATCCATGCATATTTTGCATAAAGTTTTTTGCCCTTCTCTGAAACCAGTAAAACCTCTGTTAAAGGTTCCAACGTGTTTGCCTTCAGTTGTTGGTAGGTTTTTATTGCCCGGATGACTTCCCCGGTAACTGGAATAATCCTTTCCTTATTGCCCTTGCCCAAAACCCGGATTTGAAAACGGCCAGGGTCAATCTGATTTTCCTTCAAATTTAATAATTCGCTAATCCTCATCCCCGTAGCATATAAAAGCTTGATAAGCATACTTGCATTAAGCGTTTTCCAATCCTCTGTTGATTTTTCCAGATTTTCCAGAATTTGCCTTGTTTCTGATTCTTTTACAAAAACAGGTAAGCGTCTGCTTATTTTAGGTGAGATTAAGTTTGTCGTGGGTATCGAAACAATATTCCCCCTTTTCAAATGATATTTAAAAAAGGATCGCAAAGTCGAAATTTTTCTGACAATTGACCTGGATGTTAGTTTAGAGTTCTTTAATTCAGCTAGCCAACTTCGAATAAATGAAGGAGTGATTGCTGAAAGTTGAGGGCCGTCATAGTTCTTTTTTAAATAGGTAAAAAATGATAAAAGGTCGGCCTCATACGAAATGATAGTATGTACTGAAAACCGCTTTTCATACTTAAGGTAGCCTATAAAGGCATGGATCGCTTCCGAATTTTTTTCAGCCATATTGCTAAGCTAAAACAATATAATACATAACAAAAAAATAGCTACCCCGACAAGGGGTAGCTAATCTTTTGATTAAAAAATAAAGAATATCCTTATTTTTCTATTTTTCCACTAACAATATTCTGCTTGTAAATTGCTTTTAAAACTTCACCCCGACGTTTAACCGAAGGCTTAGTAAAACTTTGACGCTCACGCAATTTTAATAAAGTCTTTGATTTCTCAAACTTCTTTTTATACTTTTTTAGCGCTTTGTCGATGTTTTCGCAATCTTTTGAATCAATAATTAACATAGTAAATACCTCCCTGGTATATTTTAATTTTTGGTCCGAACCGTTGATAATTTCGGGAAGCAAAGATAGGAGAATAGTCCAAAGTTTGTTGATTTATATATAAAAGATTTTGGGTTGCCTGATACCTTTTGCAGGGGGCTGGTTATAAAGCCTTTAGTTTTTTTATCATATCCTTTTCCCTTCCATAGATTTGCATCATGTTTACTGGCATAATAGAATGCATTGGCGAGGTAAAGGATATATTTTCTGAAAATTCCAACAGGATCTTTTGGATAGAATCGCCTTTATCTAACGAATTTAAAGAAGATCAAAGTGTAAGTCACAATGGCGTATGCCTTACCGTGGACAATATAAATGGTACCCGGCACAGAATAACAGCGATTGATGAAACGCTTCAGAAATCGAATCTGGGAACCTGGAAAACCGGTTCCCTGGTCAATATAGAGCGTTGTTTGCCAATAAATGGGCGATTGGATGGACATTTTGTGCAAGGTCATGTAGACACGGCCGGAACCTGTATTAAAAAAATAGAGAAAAAGGGAAGTTGGGAGTTAGAAATTGAATTTTCCCCCGATTTTGCTGCGTTAGTTGTGGAAAAAGGATCCATCAGCTTAAACGGTATCAGCCTCACCATTTTCAATGTGAAGAAAAATAAATTCTCGGTGGGTATCATTCCATATACATTTGAAAAAACCAGTATAAAACACACAAGGGAAGGGGACTTAGTAAATATTGAATTTGATATATTGGGGAAATATATACAGAGAAAATTATTATATCCACACACAGGGTATTAATATAAAAAATGACAGAACCAATTTTCCTACAGAAACCAAAATATTTTCCGGCCCTTGATGGCGTAAGAGGATTCGCAATCTTATTAGTAGTATTACTACACAACTTTAGCTTCGTTGATTATTTTCAATTTGGATGGCTTGGAGTGGACCTATTCTTTGTTTTATCTGGATTCCTAATCACCGAATCATTGCTGGTTACGGTAGGAAAGCCTCGCTTTCTTCGCCATTTCTACATTAGACGCATCTTGCGAATTCTTCCTTTATATATATTATTACTTATTTGCTGCCTCTTTATTTTGCCCCAAATAAAAAGTTTTGTTTTTGATATGGCTTACTATACGGAGCATCAAATTTGGTTTTGGACATTTTTACAAAATTGGCTTTTCATTTTTTATCAGCCTGGCAGCAATGAAATACTGATTCATACCTGGTCCCTGGCCATAGAAGAACAGTTTTATTTAATCTGGCCTCTTTTAATTTTGCTTATAAGAAAACCGAAGGCCTTGCTTGCCACCATCATGATCGTCCTCTTTTTGATATGGTCAGCACGAATTTTGGTATGGATTCTACAAGTTGAAAATTTTTCAATCGCAAGTTTTTATTCTTTTACACGAATAGACGGCTTATGTATAGGTTCCATGATTGCAATTTTATTAAAAAATAGTCCTAGCTGGATAACAAAGAATTTATGGATAATCCTACTTTCATTTGCCATTTCAAATTTTGCATTTTATTTTATCAGTGCAGCCTATGGATTTTCGCTACCATACTTTGCGTTTATCGGTTACCCCACCCTCACTATGCTATTTGCACTCCTTGTATATGAAGCTATTATCGAAAGGTACCGTATCATAAAATTGATTTTTACAAATAAGATTATGAAATTTTTTGGAAGAATATCATATGGATTATATATGTTTCATTGGCCCATGTATGTTATTGGTGTTCCTTTTTTTCTGAAGCTTTTTAAAACTTCCTTTCTATTAGAAAATAAACTTGCTTTGATTGCCAGTTCCTTAACAATTACCATAATGAGTATTGTTGTAAGCGCATTTAGTCTTCGGTATTTTGAAAGGATTTTCCTTAGACTCAAAAAGCACTTCATTTAAAAAGAATTATGCTCATACAAACGACAAAATAAGTATCAGGCTTACATTTATAATGGAAATAAAAGAAAGAAAATAGAAATGGATATAACAGAATTAAATAGAATTTCAGCTAAGAAACCATTTCAACGACATCCATGGGAAATTACGAGGGCCAGGGTGATTTTATTCCTATTAATAAAAAACACTGAAAAAATCTCTCACATTGCTGATATTGGAAGTGGAGACGGATATGTATTGCAAACACTAGTTGAAAACGGAGCAGCTCAAAATTACACCGCAATTGACATTGCTTATTCAAATGAAATTATCGAGCAGCTAAACCCCTTACTCAGGCAAAATGTCAATTTCTTTTTTAGCATCGTGCAGGCTGAAAATAAACAAATTAACAGTGATTGCGTATTGTTAACAGATGTCCTTGAACATTGTCAACATGACAAGCAGCTATTAAATTCGTTAATGAAAAGTAATATCCTATCTAAAAATGGCTTGTTGTTTATCACCGTACCGGCATTTCAAAAACTCTTTTCTCAACATGACCATCTTTTGAATCATTATCGAAGATACTCCCAAAAACAAATTACTCAAATTTGCCGATCTGCGAATTTTGAAGTAATTGAAAGTGGCAATTTTTTTTTCGTCTTGCTCCCGGTAAGAATTATTCAACTAATCTTGCAAAAATTCAATTTGTATAAACCAAAAACATCTATTGACAATTGGGATGGCAATCCCTATCTAACAAAACTTATTTCGCTTATTTTGTGGCTTGATTTCCGGGCTTGTTACGCACTGTCACAAATAGGTATACGGTTGCCTGGGTTATCCTGTTATTGCATATGCAAAAAATTGCCATCATAGTTCCTTGCTATAAAGAAGGAGGCCGTTTGAAACAAAATTCATTTATTGAATTTTTGAAAGAACATCCTTGTGTCAATATTTTTTTTGTGGATGATGGCAGTCCTGATAATACACACAGTATTTTATCCTTAATTCAGCATTCATTACCCGAACAGGTAACCATTATTACTTTGCAAGAGAATAAAGGAAAAGCTAACGCTATAAGAAGTGGTTTGCTAGCAATAATAAATATACCGGGCTATTCGCACTTCGGTTATTTAGACGCAGACCTGTCCACAAAAATTACCGAGTTTTACAGGTTATTGCTGGTAATGAAAGACGCTAATGCTGATTTTGCATTTGGATCAAGAGTAAAACTATTGGCTTCAAATATTGAACGTTCATTCTTTAGGCACATAGTAGGCAGAATGGTTGCTACCGTCATTGATTTAAAATTCAAATTTGGTATTTATGATACTCAATGTGGAGCAAAATGGTTTAAATATGAACTTATAAAAATCATTAGTCACTCACCCTTCAGAACAACCTGGCTATTTGATATTGAAATATTTATTCGCATCAGAAACAAATTACCATTATCAAAAGGTATAGAAATTGTTTTGAATGAATGGAAGGAACCAGGCGGATCAAAATTAAACATATTACATTTTCCTTCAGTAGTAAAAGAGATGATTTTATTAGTCTGCAGTGGTAAAAAATCTTAAAAATGTTTAACTTAAAGAATATCGAACGTTCATATAGTACATACCGCCCGTCTATTCTTTACTTATCCCAGCTTTTGATCATTACTGCTCTTGCCTACTGGCCAATTTCGTTTAATATTTTTAGTCTTAAAAACGATGCATTGAATTATTTTTTACCTGTTAGGTATCTGGTAAGCGAATCATACAATTACCATATTCTTCCTTTGTGGACGCCTTATCTGAATCTTGGGTATCCTTTGCACGGCGATATGCAGTCGGGTGTTTGGAATCCAATAGTTCAATTATTTTCTCAATTGGGTCCTTATACTCTTTATACTTTGCAGATCGAAACTTTGCTTTACATATTTCTTAGTGGTGCCGGTGTTTTTTTTCTTTTAAAACATTTCAAGATTCATCCTTTTGCAACAATGCTATCCTCAATAGCTTTCATGCTTTGCGGTTTCAATAGCGACTCCTGCCAGTTTCTAAATTGGATTGCCGCGACTGCTTTTCTTCCGTTTGTTTTTTTATTTTATTTCCGGTGCCTGTTTGAAAATTCAGTAAGACAGGGTGTTTATACAGCCATTTCACTTTTTTTTCTTTTTAACTGCGCTTATCCTGCAGATTTTATTCTAACAATTTATTTAATGGCTGCGATGATAATATGGAATTTGTGGAAAAAAATAAAATACAAAGAAACCGGCTTCCTAATAAAAATGATAGTACCACACCTGGTGCTTGTAATTATATTTCTTCTTTTGGCAGGTCCCGCGATACTCTCTTATTATGAAAGCCTTCCCTTAACTGAACGAGGAACAGGTGCAAGTTTTTCTAATGCAATGAGTAATCCTCTGCATCCAGCATTGTTGAGTTCGTATACAACTCCACTTTCGATATGGAAAATGTCTGGGGTAGGCATTACTGACCCTCTTCTGAGAAATTCATATATCGGAATCGTTGGTTTCATAATACTGATAGTTGCTTACTCAGCCAGACTGAATAGCTTTGCAACTTTTTGTAAATGGGCCGGGGTTATTTTTCTTCTTTTCAGTTTTGGAGAACTTGGCGGTATACGCATACTGGCTTATTATTTTTTGCCTATGATGGATACATTCAGACACCCGGCTAATGCGAGAATGTTTACTACGTTTTTTTTCTGTATCCTAATGGGCCTTACCTATCATGCAATACTAAATGGAGAAATAAATAGAAAGCACTTAAAGAGAGGTGTAATATTAACCATCTTAATTTCTTTAATTGTTTTACTTTATTCTTTGTTAACTCCTTTTTCATTTTTTGCCAAACTTTCTATATCTGAAATGCTTTCCAAAACTTTTGGTAGTATTTCCATAAATAATGTATATGAACAATTCCAAAGGTTCAGTTACGCAGACCTGGTATTAATTACAACACTCATACAACTTCCTTTCATTTTTATTGCCTATCAATCGTTAATACAAAGACTCCATCCCAAACTTTTTCTTGGGTCTGCGATTGCCAATTGTATTTTATTTACGATGCTTTTTCAACCATTTACTGTGGTAAAAAAACAACGAGCTTCTTTTATTCAAGACAGTATAAATAGTCATTTGGTAAAAGGCTATCCCCTTCCGGACAATCAATATACTCTGGAAGAAAACAGCCTTGAAAATGAAAAATATATATTGGACATTGGTTGCCAAAGTCTTTATAACAAAAAAATTGGCAGGTCAGATTATCGTATTACACCCAGTAATTTATTGTCACAAAATACTTTTTGGTTCCATGAAGATTTCAGAAAAAAAATGATGCAAAACCAATTAATTTATGAATCCAATAAGGATCTTAATCCAGCACAAAAAAATAAGGATGATACACGAAGAGCAATTATTAAAGAATTTCAAAGTACTAATAATGAAACCACGAACCAACCGACAACGTTTTCATTTACTAGATTTGAACCAAATCATTTTGAGATATTAATCAATTCGAGCTCAAATGGATCAATTGTATTAATGCAGAATTATTATCCCCGATGGAAATTGTATATTGATGACAAACCCGCACCTATCCAAAAAGTGAATATCACTTTCATGGGATTTTTTCTTCAGAAAGGAGAGCACAATGTAACCTTTCGCTATGAGGCAAATGATATACGAATCGCTTTTGTTGTTAGTCTAATCGTATCCGGCCTCTTGTTAATTTATATTTTTCTCAGGACCTTTAATTCCCTTTCAATAGTCCGAAGAAAAGGAGTTAAATTATTAAACTGGAAAGAGCGGCGATGAGGCCCGGCCCGAATATGAAACTTGCTCCGAAAAGAATTTAGCTTTATCTCATCAGATACATTTTACCATAGCCTTTATTAAAATATTTATCAGTATTATCATCTTTTGCCTTGTATTTATCGAGTGCCTTTCCATTTAGATTTGTAATAACCCTGTACAGATAAATTCCATTTGCAAGTTTTTGCCCATACTGATCAGTGCCATCCCACTTAAATTCTGTAATATTCCTACCAATATGCAAAGGACCTAATTCCTCCTTGGTGATGTCTCTAACTATTTTGCCGGTAATTGTTAATATCTGTATCCGGATATTTTGTGGCACTTCGCTTCCGGTGACAGTAAATACGAAAGCAGTGGACGTAGTAAATGGATTCGGATAATTGAGCATGTTAGATATCATGGGCTTATTGATAACCATAAAGGAAACTTTATATTGGGCGTTACCGGCCAGATTGCCACTACGATCTTTGCCGGTTACCAATAGTTCATACTCACCATCTTCAATAAAATAGGGTCTGAAATTAACGCTTGCTGCATTTTCACCTAGTCCTGCCGGGACAAATTGCAGGGTATCGTTATTATTGAAATTGAATCGTCTTAGGCTTCCATCAGGATACCGGACGTTCACTACGAAAAGGCTTGTGTCGTTCAAGGCCAGAGATCCCAATTCGTCACTGAGTTTGATCAATATTGCCGGCTTTGACGAAACTATATCCCTGTTCAAAATGTGTGTGCCGTCAAAAGTGACATCCATTAAAGGATTCAGGCTGTCTGGTACAACATATAGCTTTCTGAATGCATAGTTGTTTAACAAATATTCTTCTGGCTGGGCTCCATCAGGATTGAAATTGATAAATACCGTATTGGGCCCCGACAGGGATCTTGTGTCAATGGAAACATTCAATTTAATAGTATCCCCTGCTACTAATGCCTTTTGATTGGGAACGGGTATAATATTTTCAACATTATTATTATCAGTTATGGCAAATTTGACTTTCAGACTATCAAAATCGACCAGACTCACATTCTTAAATGCCATTCCAAATTCAATTGATTGGCCCACTTCAACAGTATCTTTTGACGTAAAATAAATATTCGGAGCGATCGCACCTTCAGGAACAGGAACATAATATAAGCGCCAATATTTTAGCTGATACGGAGTAAGTGTAGTTTCGTCTGAACTGCGTAAATGCAACTTCAGAAATGGATACTGGACAGCATCTATCGAAGTAATATTTATCGCTTTGTCACTAATGGAAATATTACGAATAAGGGTATCAAGGATTCCATTAGAACGTATACCAAGTATACTTGCAGAAACTACATCTGTACTTGGTTTTTCTAAAGAGTACCCCTCCCATCGAAACTCCTGCCATTCCTTAGCAGGACCCATTAGAGGTGAAGTAATAGTTCCACTTCTTTCTTTGCCTGGCAGATTAACAGCCATCGATGGATTATCATAAATACCTTCTCCCATGAACCACCTTGGGGCAAATGAAGGATCATTCTTTTTATATACTAATGCAAAAGGTCTTGCGCGGTAAAAGGAATCAATAGAAGATAATCCGGCATTTTTTAAATAATGGTACAAAGAATTGCCTGCGCCATACAATGATTCATCGTTTTTCCATGCATTAGCCCATGATTGAGGAAAAGTTGGAAATCTAACGGGATCTAAAGTAAAATTGCGAATAATAACATATTTACCGTCAGGAATGGAGTCTTTCATGAAATCCATCATGAGTTTCCTTCGTTCTGGTGTATCATAACGCCACTCAAAATTGATCTCTCTTCCTGAAGAACAATTATTTCTAAGACTCCCATATTGAGCTAACCCCAATCCTCCATTACTTGTGTTATTTATCGTTGTGTTAACCCATGCAGTTAACGTGGCTGAGTCCAGCACATTGAAAACCAAAGAAGAAAAGTGGCAGGCATTATGGCTGATCCGCTTACCATTTAAAGTTACTTCCACTCCGGCCTCCTGAGTTACGCCTGTGACCCAACATCCATTTGTAATAAAGAGATCGTTATGAGAAACATCATAACTCCATTGCCTGTCAACCGGCTGAAGCGTCTGGCCCTGACCAACAGATCTTGTGTGTTGAAAATAATGCGACTGATTAAATCCACTTGTCTTTCCCTGAATATAAACAAATGAAGAGTTGTTCCATTTTGGCTGGCCAGATGTAACAGCTGTTGCAACTCTCCAATAATAAACGGTGCTATCAGTAAATGCAATTCCAGGAGTAAATTCAAAAACTCCACCTACCGACATAATTGACCGTCTAACTTTTAAGGGCGAGTTAAAAAGCTCTGTTGAGTCTAGCTCCATATGATACTCATTAGCTGTAGCAAAAGGATTGGCAGACGAAACAACTAATTTAATATCTTGCGAGCCAACTATAGAGAAATTATAAGGATAAATGGGTCTCAAATCATCTTCAATAATATAGACTTCCTTTGTAATAGTATTATTAGTTTCAAAAAGTTCATCTACCTCGTTGGCTGCATCCAACGTTATTGTTATTTTATTTAATCCTCTGTCCCTGGTCGGCACAATGGGGATTTTATATGAGAGTGAATCAATAAACTTAGTAAAAAGAATTGTATCTCTCCTGATGAGTTCAGTGGTTTGATCAGGATAGGTACGCTTCATTTCAATAACGATATTCTTATTTATTGCTCTCCCAATGTTTAAGAAACTTGCATCAATTTTAAAACTTGTTTCTGATACCGGAATAAATGAAGGAGTAACTTTTACTTGTTGCTCTTCAATGACGTAATCAGGTTTTTCAAAATTGTAAAGCCTAAGAGCGGGGTCGCCGTGTAGTGTAAATTGTTCACACTGAAACCTGGCATAAAAGTCACTTTCCGTGGTAGTAACAAATACCTGCCTGATGGCCTCTTCCATTATTTCCCCTAATGTCCCCCCATATTTAGATACAGAGATTGCTTTATAATTCCGGTTGTTATATATATCTAAATAATGCACAATGCCAAGGTGAGTACTTGCAAAAAAAGCAATAGCACCCCTGTCTTTGGCTAATATAAATCTTTCAGATATGGTTTCTTTAGTGGCAAAGCGGGCCAGGTTGAAATTATAAAAGCTTCCGGCATTACATCCCATAACTATAAACACAGGATATTTACCCTGGTTATCGTAGTTCTGGGGATTATCCAAATTAAATTCAAGGGTACTTGCAGATGAATGTCCGAAATAGGTAAGAATACCAATTCCTTCTTTAAAAAGATTGGTGAGCCTTGTACTCGCCACTTGTTGTACCGCGTCAGCTGAATTTTTTGTAAAGGTTTGAACAGTCCCCGCATACAGCGTGTCCTCAATTATTTTCTTGTGTCCGTTCAGTGCATTCAACAATATATCCGATGTATTGTCATCACTGGCTCCTGTTACATGCACGATGTTCTTCATCCAGGCCTTGTCAGCAATTGACGGAGAAGATATGATTAGTGCCTGTTCATATTGTTTCACTTTCTCCAGGTAAGCATACACTTCCTCTTTACTTATAGCCGATATACGACCGATTGGAGTAAGAGGAACCGAACTACTCCCAACGGCTGATAAGAGGATGTCAGAAGCTGGATTACCAAATGTAGGTACCAGGTTAAGTTTATCCATATCCGGATTACTTTGCCCGGAAATGAATTGCGTATAAATAACCCCTTTGCCAATAATTAAAACATTCTTTAAAGGCCTGGCATATTTTACTCTTGCCCACCGCAAAAAATTCCGGATTGACAATGGATGCCTTTTAATGCCGGCTGCGAATTGATCCTCCAGTTGGTCTATCAAATACACGTGGGCATTAAATCCACCACCCGGACCAGAACTTCGGTAAGCCCGGTATTCGTCTACAGGATCGCCACCGGTTGTTGCACCGGTTAAAAGAGCATTAGAAATAATGAGAAAATCTCCCTGGTTAGCAGGAAGAGAATAATCAACAAAGTTGCGGGATTGAAGTGTACTGATTGTTCTTATGTTAGCAGGCGCCTCACTAACCAATACTAATTGCCTGTCCACTGAAGAAGGCTCAAGTAAAACTTTAAGCAGTGTTGCATTTGAATTATCAGTTACATATCGTTTCCGATTAGTCAGATCATATAATACGGGCACCGATCCACCTGAAGTGAATCCTGAGATCTCAAGATAATTTCCAATAGCATTGGCAGGTAATTCAAAATAAAAATTAGTAGCTCCTCCAAAATGAAAGAGTCTTGCATAGGTAAATTCAATTTTGCCAATTACAATCCTGTCTCCTGAAACTGCACAAAGATTCGTTACCTGGAAATTTGCATTTCCTGAACTTATGGAGGATAAAGGCACTGACCTGGATGTTTTAGAATAATTATAATAATCCATCTGAACACCCAGTATTGAGTCACCGTTTAACCTGACCCTGAAATTTCTTGCATTAACGGCATTCCCGGCTGCTGTAATTGACACAAGCGGATCAGGAGCTCCTGCTCCTGCATATTGCCGTAAGGTTGTAATATTATAGTTAACGGATACATTTGTGCCAATATCGCCGCTTGACCATCCTTCACCTGCGTCATAGGAGGAAGAATAGGTGTAAGAACTTCCAACCAACTCAGCCCGACCTGTATTAATTTTGTTCTTGTAGTACTGGCCTGTGGTGTGCATAAAAAAAGGCTCAGGCGAAAGTGTATTTCCAGCAATATTATTTACAGTGGAAGCCAGTCTTAAGTTTGGACCAGCAGGATTTGACGTAAGAAAAAATGCCACGGAATCTGTTTGCAAACTCCACTTGTCATTTATCTGGTAATCTGGCAGCCTGAAAAGATCTTTATCTGGTTTACCGTCATTCATTTCACCCCAAAACTCAATATAATCAGCAGAACCTAACGGTCCATTTTGAACTGACGTATATATGGGAATTTGTTTACCATTTCTCCACAACTGGAAATTTTCCGCACCTGTATTCTCTAACCCTGCTGCTGCAAGGGCAGTTTGTGAGATCCGGTAAAGTCCGGTTGTTGCCAATTTAAATTTGTAATACGTTTTTTTATAATCAATCCATTCATTATTATAAACCTGGGCCCCGGCGGAAAGAGCAACAGTCGCTAACAATAAAAATAAAATTCGTTTCATTTAGGAGGTTCTATAAAGTAGTTCGGATTTTTTATCGCTTTTTCTTTTGCTTATTCTTAGCATCTACCATATCAAGACGCAAAGAAAATACGTGAGTAAATAATGGATTGGATTGGTTGGCCAAATTAGTAAAAGCATAATCGATAGTTACATTCTGGACCTTAAACCCTGCTCCTGCGCTCGGTTGATAAATCCACACTTTTTTTTGATTTAGGGTGTCACCATCTGCCAGTGCTTTTTGAAAATTATTGATACCTCCACGGAGGA